>NZ_JBQSVL010000012.1:0-64941 GCF_052376215.1 Psychrobacter sp. AOP7-B1-24 | reverse complement strand
GACAAACCAGTAGAACCAGTAATTTCACCCCCTCAAATCTGTTAATAGAACCACTCTAAACAGATTATAAATGTAGATTATTTAAAGTGTAATACTCACATACACTTTAGCCATATTTATTTGTAAGGGTCGTTATTATTAACGATCGCCGTTTAAACATCAATAGCTCAAAAATATCCAACACAGCGTAAACATTGCCATAAATACCTTATCTTACTTTTATGCTAATTTGTTAGTACTTACTCATAGCAATTAGACCATAAAAATAAGAAAAGGTGTCGCTCATGTCTACATCGATTATTTTGGAGCCTGACTGGTTCACTCGTCCGACCTGTGTGGTCGCTGCTGACCTGATTGGTAAAGTCTTATGTCGACAACTGACAGATAGTGATGGACAGCAAAAAACGCTACGTATACGTATCTCAGAGACCGAAGCCTATATCGGTGAAAGTGATCCAGCCTGTCATTCACATGCAGGCAGCCGAACCGCCCGTACACAAATCATGTATGAGGCAGGCGGTGTGTTTTATGTATATCTTACTTATGGTGTACATCATATGCTGAACCTTATCAGCGGTGCTTCAGAATCTCCTGAATCAGTATTGATTCGGGCAGGGTTTTTAGCAGCGGGCAGTGACCGCTTGCGAGAAGAGCAGCAGCTCAGTCTAGATAAGCAGTTTACTCATCCTAAACAGTTCGCAGGTCCTGGTAAGTTAACGAAGCGTTTGCAAATTGATCGTGATTTATATGGCAAAGTGATTAGTCCAGAGTCTGCAGTTTGGATAGAGGATGATGGGTGTCAGCCTTCAATATCACTGCGCCCACGTATTGGTATTGATTATGCAGGTGAAGCAAAAGACTGGTTACTGCGTTATGTTTGGACCGATCATGTTTCTCTATCCAAAAAATAGTATCGTCTGTAGATTGGACAGTTTAACCTTAATGTATTTTATGAGATTAATGTAGAGAGGATGAAGGGTATGTATAAACTCACCGTTTTTATTCCAGAAGACAGCTTAAATACAGTTAAATCTGCATTATTTGCAGCCGGAGCAGGCACGATAGGAAACTACGAGCACTGTTGCTGGCAAACTCAGGGCACGGGTCAGTTTAAGCCGTTAGCAGGCAGTAACCCACATATTGGCACGCATAATAAGCTTGAAGAGGTTGATGAGTGGCGAGTGGAGATGGTGGTTGATGAGTCGTACATCGAGGCTGTGATTACAGCACTTAAAAATAGCCACCCGTACGAAACGCCTGCTTACGATGTCATTAAAGTATTAGCGTTTTAAAGTTCAAGCGCTAATATCGTCAGACACAGTAAACCATCAAGCTGAGATGGTTCTTATTTGGGATTGATGTTGGGATTAATAATAGCAAGGTATGATTCGTTTTTTTAACTGCTAATTTCTTTACCTGCGATTTTTTTCGTCATATTTTTTGTCATCATTTTTACCCCTTCTATCATCTCTTTTATCATTACTATTTTTGTTTTTGTCTTGCTTTCTGTCCTTATATTTACTCTTATTGCTATGTTCTTTTTTGCGTACATCTTTATCGCGATGGTTGTTGTAAACTTTACGATGTAAATCTTGAGGCAGCTGATGGCTATAGTTAATCGCATGACTGTTACGATAAACAGGGCGATTATCGTGAGGTGGCGCTACAGTGGCACATCCTACTAGCGTTCCTAGTAGAGCGATAGACAGCCCAGAGGTTGAAAGTGTTCTTATAATTGAGCCTTGTGGGGTTCTCATAATGAAACTCCTTGTTATATGCCTAGCAAAATGAACGTACGTTTTTAACTCAAAAAATAGGATTACAGCCGTACTATAGTTAGTCTTAAATAAAAGAGATACAAATATAACGGTGCGATTTTGGCCTACACTTTCCTTGTTTGTTGTATTACGTAGGACAGAGGCTACGCAAAATGCACCCAGTAGCGCTGTATTTGTTTTATAGCGGAATAATAATCAGCCTAATATTGGTTGATGCCCATTATGTGGCGGCTTGATTTTAGTGCAGCGCAAAATTTTAGTACGATATAAGTCAATGAAATATATCACTATATCATAGAGTATAAAACTTGAGGTTAGATGTCATTTGCGTTAAGACGTTGTAAGTGACATGCGGATAATCGGACAGCATTATCAAGACAATTAACGAACAATAATAAATAATGAGAAAAAAATGCCATTCGAACTGATTTTGTTTTCAGGATTTGCAGGCGCAACTGTTTTTATAGGTGGCGTACTGGCCAATATATTTGACCATCACATCAAAGAAAGCGCTTTTAAGTCACAATTGGTTCATACACTCATGTCATTTGGTGCTGGAATTATACTGTCAGCATTAGCCTTAGTGCTAATACCCAAGGGTATGGAGGTGCTGAGCATTTGGGGTGTGATGGCATCGTTCTCACTAGGTGCTGTGCTGTTTATGTTCATTGACCGTAGACTGGCAGAGTCAGGAAGTCAGCAAGCGACGTTGCTAGCGATGATGATGGATTTTGTACCCGAATCTATTGCTCTTGGGGCAGTTTTTGCCATCGAACCACAAATGGCGATATTATTAGCAGTATTTATCGGTTTGCAGAATTTACCTGAAGCTTTTAACTCTTTTCGCGATTTGGTACAGAGTGGTTTCAGTGTCAAAAAGACCTTGGCTATTTTCTTTGTATTGAGTTTCTTTGGTATTATTTCCGCGCTGATTGGACATTTTTTATTGAGTCAACATCCTAGTATGACAGCACACCTTATGACTTTTGCGAGTGGTGGGATACTTTATCTGTTGATTCAGGATATTATTCCTGAGAGTAAGCTAAATAGTAATTATATGACTTCGTTAGGCGCAACGTTTGGGTTTTTGATTGGTGTTGTCGGTGAAATGCTTATCTAAAAATAATTTAAACTTGCTCGTTATAAAATAATTGTAAGCATATGCTTACACGCAATGACGCTTACGCGACTTAACATGAGGTTCATATTTAGGCATTATAGTCACACGGCATTAGAAAATGTGACTCAAGGACTGAGTTGACCGCATTAAGGATAATGATTCACTTATTACTATCAGGATGAAAATAATAAGTGAAGTAAGGACACATGACCGATGCTGATAGTAGTGAATGCTACTATAGGTAGTAAAAGGGCAGGATGCCCAGTATCACAATGTACTGAAGATTGTGCAAGGATGCATAAGAAACAGTGGTGATAAGTAACATGGATCGTTAACAATAAAACCGCATAACAATTTATTGCTATGCGGTTTTATCGTGTCTGGACGATACTTACCTAGTATGCAGTTTTGTACTAATAGCTAGGCGCTAGTTATTACTGTCTATCAGCTAGGCAATGAAAAGCCGCATAGAACTCTATGCGGCTTTTTAGTATTTTATGACACTATTTTTTATGACACTATCTGTTGCTGTCTGTGCTATTGCTATCGGTTCTATGCATTAATACTTGTTTTGGCGGCGCCAGTCGTCTACTTCGCGCTCGGCATCCTCTTTGGCATGGCCATAGCGTTCTTGTACGCGGCCAACCAGCTTGTCGCGGCTGCCTTCAATATGAGTTAAGTCATCATCAGTCAATTCTGCCCATTTTTGCTTTGCTGAGCCTTTTAACTGGTTCCATTCGCCTTTCAAAGTATGTTCGTTCATGGCTGTCTTCCTTTTCTATTGATTGATTTATTAAAATAGTTACATCGTTGTTGTTCTTAGTGCTATCAGTTTTTTCTTATTGTGGCGTTTTATTATTATTTATTGTAATTATCGTCTAACATTAAACAAAGGCAATTAGTGGGTACGTATTTTATTATTGTTATCTATACCTAGTTTTTATTATTTTGACTAATTTGTTTACTGCCTTGTGGTACTAAATATAGGCCGTTTTACCAAAGGTGTCTGTGGAACCAATGTTTATAGTGTTGCTTAATTATAATTAATGAACCTGCCGTGTTACTTATGCATGGGTTATGTCAAAGCTGGCTCAGTTAGCGTGAGTATAGGTAACCAGATAGGATGGCGCTTTTTATAAGTTAATGATTTTTAAATTTTTTTATTTAATGGTGTATTGGTAAGTATTTATTGAAACCAGTATTTGCTGTTACTGCCAAACGATATTAGCCCTTACCATTATTATGTTTATCACAAAAAACCAGTGCTATAAGTAGCACTGGTTTTTATACTATAGTCCTGATTGATATACCGTTATTATCAAAGGTTTACCTTAATCAAGCATCAGGCTTGGCTAACGTGGCTAAATAAGAGTGATAACGTTTGGTGAGTATTTTTTGCCGAACTTGGTCAGCAATTAACGAGCATACTGCCGAGGTATTGGTTTTGGGCGATTTGCCTTTACCCATACGTTGCAACTGATGCTTAATAACCGCCATGGTCGCCACTGCTGCAAGCGTTTTGTCTTTCCAGCGTACCACAGGGTTATGTGCGCTTAGGGCATGGTTGGTTTTCCAGCCGTTGGGCAGGGCAGGGTTCATGGCTAAAGCGGTGCCAATACCTACCACATCAATACCTTGTGCTAATACGTTTTCTGCAACGGCTAAGCGTCTGACACCGCCAGTGGTCATGACTGGTATGGTGGCTGCTTGTGCAATGTCTGTTGCAAAATCTAAAAAATAGGCTTCTCTTTGTAAGGTTCGGCCATCTGCTGCTGTGCCTTGCATGGCTGGGCTCTCGTAACTGCCGCCAGACAATTCAACCAAATCAACTGCCAATGTGTTTATGGCCGCAATCACTGCTTTTGCATCATCAGCATCAAACCCGCCACGCTGAAAATCAGCGGAGTTGAGTTTGACTCCAACGGCAAAAGTAGGGCTAACATTGGCACGAACCGCTTTAATAATGGCAATCAGCAACCGCATACGGTTTTCGATAGTGCCGCCGTATTCATCATCACGTTTATTGGTAAGTGGTGATAAAAATTGCGACACCAAATAACCATGCGCCGCATGAATTTGCACCCCATCAAAACCTGCTTGCTCGACTTTTACGGCAGTATCAGTAAACCGTTGTATCAGTTGCTCAATGTCTTGCTTAGTCATGGCGCGAGGTTGGCCAAATAAATGTGAGTGCTTGCCCAAGTCAACCGGTACATCAGATGGTGATAACACATCGCCGCCCATTGCTGCATATACTTGGCGGCCAGGATGGTTAATTTGCATCCAAACATGGGTATTATTTTGTTTGGCAGCGCGCGACCATGCTTTAAACGGTTCTAGATCGGTATTTTTGTCTAACACAATGCCGCCTGGGCCTGTCATTGCGCGGCCATCAACCATTACGTTGCCAGTAATTAATAAGCCGGTGCCGCCTTTTGCCCAACGCTGATACAAACGAAAAATAGCAGGACCAGGAACCTGCCCTTTGTCGGCCATGTTTTCTTCCATTGCCGCTTTTGCTAACCGGTTTGGCAGTGTGGTACCACATGGTAGTACAAAAGGTGAAAAAACAGCTGACGTCATGACAGTATCCTAAAAATGATGGGTGGTGAGACTAGGCGTGTCTTCAGTTCAATCGATAGACATCTAAATGGGTTACAAACGGCTGACTCTTACCAAAAGGCGTCAACACGCCCTAATAACTCAATATTATTTGCGCTATTTTTTTTGGTTTGATGTCCATTTATCATCATTTTGATGACCATTTTTAAAATGAACACACACCCTAAAAAGTTAATACTTACAACATACTATACCGTTTTAGCGCTCGACTTATTATTTAAATGGCTATAACCTTATAGGTGAAAATATAATGGCTTATTAATAAGCACTCTTAATACGTACTATTAATTGTCATTTCAATAGTGATTGATCGCGTTATTTGATAGACCGCCATTTGATAGACAGTGATTTAGCGTAGCGCCATTTAAACACTTATAGTCGAATCACTCTTAAAGTGTTACGGCGTTAGACTCGCTTAGCCTACTACTGTAGTACTTGCGCTCGTCTGCCTTGTATCATTTTTAACATTGATTGACTATACATGCATAAACAAGTACATACCCCAAATAAGGATACTTTTTTTGGCCGCCCAAATGTTAGACGCATACTCACAAGCCCCAACAACAGCTATGGCCTCTAAACGTGAGCAAGCAAAAGCCAAAACTCGCCGCGCTTTATTAAAAAGTGCGTTACGGCTGTACAGCATAGAGGGTGCTCAGGGCATGAGTATGAACAAAGTAGCCAAAGGAGCAGGTATTGCGCAGCCCAGTTTTTATAACCATTTTGATGGTTTAGAGGCGTTGCAAAATGAGCTGAGTGCGCAATTACAGGCCAATTATTTGTCGCCCATGCGTGCCGCTTGGATAAACATGGTTACCGATTACGACACGTTGAGTAAAACCGCTTTTAACGAGCGCTGCCAGCACTGTTTGACAATGATTTTTGAGGCCGCTTTTAAAAACATCGGCTTGTTTCAGCACTTGCTAGAAGATCGTACGCGTATGGGCGGTAATATAGGCGATACTACGGCAGCTATGGCACAAAATTCAAGTACATTAACCAGTGGTTTGGGTCACCTTATTAACGACATACAAGCCGAGTGGACGCAGATATTTATACAAGGGTTGCAGTTAGCTAACCGGACAGTAGACCGCACTGCGGTACACCTTTGTGTGGATATGGCTGCGGCACAAGTGCATGAGCTGATTTTGGGTTGCCATCAACAGCGCTACTCAAAAAAGCAAGCCATTACGGCATTGAGCGCCAGTTTTGATGCATTGTTCGCCAAATTTTTGTACAGAAATGCGTTAGATAACCATATAGTTGATTCAGTTTAAAAGATAACCTTTTTAATATTATTTTGCATGGAAGCAACCATCGTGAGTACCGATTCACATTGTGATAACAAGGACTCACAAACACAACAAGGAGCGTGACTGTGGGTATAGCAATAGAAACGGCTAACGAGCACATACACTTTAGAACCTGCACATTGTGCGAGGCCATGTGCGGTGTCGAGATAAAGTACGAGGGCGATAAAGTATTGTCTATCAGGGGCGATAAAAACGACCCTTTTTCGAAAGGTTATATTTGCCCAAAGGCCACTGCGTTACAGGATTTGTATGAAGATCCTGACCGCTTGCGCCAACCTGTCGAAAGAACAGCTGATGGCTGGAAGCCACTAAGCTGGCCAGAAGCGTTAGACAAAGTGGCCGCTGGTATTCAGTCTGTTCAGCAACAATATGGCCAAAATGCAGTGGGGGTGTATTTGGGCAACCCCAATGTTCACAATATGGGCGGCATGCTCACCATCAAACACTTATTAAATAGCCTCAAAACCCGCAGTCGGTTTTCTGCCACGTCAATCGACCAATTACCGCATCATATCGTCAGCATGCACCTGTTTGGTCATATGCTGCGTATACCAGTGCCTGATGTGAACCGCACCCAATATATGCTGATTATTGGCGGTAATCCGCTGGCGTCTAATGGCAGTATTATGACTGCGCCCAATATGCGCCAAAAACTCAAAGACATTAAAGCGCGCGCGGGCAAAGTGGTGGTGATTGACCCACGCCGCACAGAAACCGCCGACATTGCCAGTGAGCATCATTTTATCCGCCCTGCCACAGATGTCTTATTGTTATTGGCCATGCTAAACGAAATCTATGCCCAAGGTTACGCCAAACTAGATGGCAAAGCGGCAGCATTGGCACCAGAGATTGACCGTATTGCTGTTTTTGCTAAGGCCTATACGCCAGAAGCGGTGGCAAGCATTACAGGCATTACCGCATCTGCCATCAAAGGTATTGTAAAAGATTTTTGCGAGGCCGAAAGCTCGGTTTGTTACGGCCGTATGGGCATATCGGTACAAGAGTTTGGCTTGCTCAGCCAGTATTTATCTATGGTGATTAATATCGTGACTGACCGTTTAGATGAGGTTGGCGGCTTGATGTTTCCAAATCCGGCTATTGATGTGGTGAACAGCTCAGGGCCGGGTTATTTGGCCAAACGCCGTAGCCGTGTGAGCAATTTGCCCGATTTTAATGGTGAGTACCCAGTGGTGGCCATGGCCGATGAGATGTTGGTGGCAGGAGAGGGTCAACTAAAAGGGTTTGTTACCGTTGCTGGCAACCCTGTTATTAGTACGCCAAACGGTGAGAAGTTAGATGAGGCGTTATCTCAGCTAGACTTTATGGTGTCGCTCGATTATTTTGTGACTGAAACCAGTCGGCATGCCGATATTATTTTACCGCCCGTATCGCCCTTAGAGCGCGACCATTACGACATTACCTTTAACGGTTTTGCGGTGCATAATGTGGCCAAATATTCGCCTGCACTGTTTGCTAAAAAAGACAGCGAGAAGCATGATTGGGAGATTTATTTAGAGCTGGCCGAGCGTTTAGATAAAGATGCACCAGAAGCTACCCAAAAAGAACGCGCGGCAACAAAAGCGTTTGGTCCTAAGTTCTTGTTAGAGCAAGGTCTAAAGTATGGACCTCATAAAGAGGTGACATTTGAAGCCCTCATCGAAAACCCGCATGGTATCGATTTGGGCCCATTACATCGTATGTTGCCAGAGGCTATTAAACATGCCGATAAACAAATTCATCTTCATGTTGATTTTTATGAGGACGATTTGGCACGCGTGGCCGACATGGTGCAACAGTATAATAGTGATGAGATTCTGCTGATTGGGCGGCGTCATGTGCGTAGTAATAACTCGTGGTTGCACAATAGCCACCGGTTGGTAAAAGGCAAATCGCGCTGTACTTTAATGTTGCACCCTCAAACTGCTGAGCAGCATGGTATTAAAGATGGTCAATCTGTAAAAGTTACCTCACGCATCAGTAGCGTGGTAATTGCAGCCGAGGTAACAGACGAGCTGATGCCTGGGGTGGTGAGTATTCCGCATGGCTTTGGGCATGGCCGTAAAGGGGTGAAGCAGAAAATTGCTCAAGCACATGCAGGTGTTAGCGTGAATGATTTGACTGATGACACGTTGATTGATCAGTTGAGTGGTAATGCTGCCGTTAATGGTGTGCCTGTACAGCTAGAAGCCTTGAACGTAGCTGCAGATAGTTTATCTACGGATACAGAGATTGCAGCGGAAGGCGCAGTCGCATAAAGTTAATGATAAGTTCATAGACAAACAAAAAAGGCGTTCACGTAAAGTGAGCGCCTTTTTTTTTGCAATCTGAATATATCGCTGACTCGATTAGACACTCATACCCACAAAATCAAAATCGACGTTAGGAGTTTCACCTTGGATTAATAAGCTAATCGCTTTTGCAGATCCACAAGAATGTGTCCAGCCCAATGTGCCATGACCAGTATTGAGCCATAAGTTATCAAACGTGGCTGCAGCATTATGACTACCATGTTTGACTTGACCGCAGTGTGCACGGCCAATCAGTGGTACGTTTGAGGGTGTCATGGGGCGTAGGCCTGTCCAGTATTGTACCGAGTTTGCAATAATACCTTTGGGGAACAACTGCTGCACACGGCGGGTAATGGCCTCACAGCGAGTGGCGTTTAAATCTAGGTTGTAGCCATTAAATTCTGCAGTACCAGCAACTCGTAGCTTGTTGCCAAGCCGCGAGGCGACCAGTTTGAACTCATCATCAATCAAGCTGACAAAAGGCGCTAGGTGCGGCGCGCGTGGGTTCACGGTATAGGTGGCCGAGTAACCTTTTGCCGGAAAAATCGGCACATGAATGCCCAGCGGTTTTAATAAGCCAACGCTATAACTGCCCAGTGCCAACACATAGCTATTTGCCGTAAACGTTTGCGCGTTTTCACCTGTTGGCCGAATGGTCACACTATGCACGTGCGGGCGTTTGGTACTAAGGTCCGTATCGTTATCGGTATTAATGGCAACAATCTCGGTATCGTACATAAAATGCACGCCAGCCTCGACACAGCGCGCTGCCAAACGCTGGGTAAATAAATGCGCATTGCCTGACTCATCTTGGCTGGTATAGGTAGCGCCAGTCAGTTTATGCGCAATGGGCGATAACGCAGGCTCTAAGCTGACGGCATTGTTAATATCAATCACATAGCGCTCACAGCCAAGGGCTTGCATACGCTCGGTGGGTTCAATGGCGGCATCAAACTCAGCTTGGCTGGTATAAAAATGCATGATACCGCGCGTTTGTTGCTCATACTCAATACCAATATTGGCACGCAGTTTTTGTAAGGCATCTCTGGAATATAACCCCAAACGTACCATTTGTACCAAGTTGGCATCGGCTTTGTCGGCACGGCATTCTTGTAAAAACTGCATTGTCCACTTAAGCTGGGCTTTGTCGGCACGTAAGCGGAACAGCAGCGGCGCGTCTTCTTTAAAAAGCCATTTTAGCGCTTTTTTTGGGGTGGCAGGGTTAGCCCACGGCGTGGCGTGCGATACTGATATTTGACCGCCATTGGCAAATGAAGTTTGTAAGCCTGCTGCCGGTTCGCGCTCAATCACAGTCACATCATAGCCTGCTTGACGAAGATACCATGCAGTGGTCACACCCACCACGCCTGCTCCCAGTACTGCAATATGTGTCATAGGGTTTTCTGCCGTGCCTATAAGGTCTGTTTGATATTCAAATATTAGGGCTGATGATTGCTCAAATTGCACCAGATTTGGATGTTCAACAGACCCTAAAATAGTAAAATAACTAAATAGTGAAATAACTAAATAGTGTTTATTGATAACCCGTCACGCTATTTAGCGCGAGCAACATCTGCCTGTAAGGCGGCTGGCAAGTCGAGCGTGGTGAGTGCGCTGTCGGCAAGGTGTTCTGGACGTGCAACCACTAATGCTTCAAAATCGTGGTCGGTTGCAATGGCATTGACAACTTGAATTTTATCTAGCTTGTCACCTGCACTGGGTAGTACATCTTCGCCTTGTACGTAATGCAAAAATGCCTTAGGCGCAGATTTAAAGTAAATACGCGCAATCACCTCTTGCCCTAAGTAACAGCCTTTGTCGTAATCCATACCGCCGCGCTGATGCAAGCGCAATTCTTGTGGCTGAAACTCGCCTTGGGTGGCGGCAACTATCCAATAATTGCCAGTAGCAATGCTACATTGCATCCACGATTGTGTGTCCTGTTCGGTGTTGTGCGTATCGTCATGGCTAAAGGTCGGCTCATCAGCAAGCACACAAGGATAAATAAAGATTGGCGCGCTGGTATCAAATTTGGAAAAAGCGCCAAACTTTTTGAGGTGGGCAAGTAGCGAGTCTGTACAGTCGGCACTGATCACCACATCAAAATGTTGCTCGGCTTGTTTTTTAATCCAAATACCAAACTCAATACGGCCTTTTAAATTGCAAATAGCGGCTGCTTGGTAATTCAGCCCCAGTTTAGTCACATCACACGTAAGCTGTCCTTGTAAAAACTTTTCGGCATCTGCGCCTACAATGCTAATTTGTTGAAACTGTGGTATAGAAACATGACCCATTGTTATTATCCTTTTAATGTCAATTTATTCATTAAAGACGTCAGTGTTGATTTTTTTGATAAAAAACTGTCTACGTAAATGTAAATGAGACTAAGAAGAGTACCACAAAAACTACCGTCATAAAAAACGTCAGCGCTAAGTGGTCAGTTAAGGTATAAGTTGGGTGCTGAGCGCAGTTTTCAAGCGTACAAGTTGGTGAAAATAGGTGAGTTACGGTACAATAAGGCCTTTGCAATAAACTTAATTTATAATGGCTATCGAGGAAATTATGAGCTTACCCAATTGCCCTAAATGTGATGCTGAATATACTTATGAAGATGGTGCGTTACTGGTATGCCCTATGTGTGCTCATGAATGGACAGCGGCAGAGACTGATGCGGCAGAAGCTGAAGAGCAAGAGGCAGTCATTCGTGATGCAGTTGGCAATGAGCTGCAGGACGGCGACGCGGTAACCGTGATCAAAGACCTAAAAGTAAAAGGCTCTTCAACTGTCATTAAAGTAGGCACCAAAGCCAAGAGTATTCGCCTGTTACCAGATGCGACTGATGGCCATGATATTGACTGTAAATTGGATGGCTATGGTCCGATGAAGCTCAAGTCATCGGTAGTGAAAAAAGCCTAAATAGATCGCTTATAAAAGCATTGTATTGAGCGCAGTTTTAGTGACTGATAGGATTATTTGTTTTGACATTTAAGGTCTACTAACTATATGAATGCATAAGCTTATTTATGTTTTTGATAAAGATATGCAAAAAGATGACCACCTAAACTTAGGTGGTTTTTTTGTATCATTATTCCTAAATCAGGGTGATGCTAAGTTTAAAAAATATGATGAGTCTCTCCAAAATCGTTTCGTATATAAGGCACCTTATAACCGCTTATTTGATACTCGTTTTAAACTTCTTTAACTATACCCTTAAAGTCAACATGGTTTTTTGTAAGAAATAATGAATAACTATGTAGTTTTTCTTTATATATAATAAAATAAATACGAAAAAGTGGTTTTTCTGAAGTATTTTTATTAATTTTGTGAGGAGGGTAAGTTATGACAAAAAAGCCAAGTAAGGTTGAAAAAGTAAATGATGTTTACATTACTGATAAAAAAGGCATCGAGAAGTACGAAACCAAAAAGAAAGAAGATGGCTCTCGCGTAAAGACCAAAGAAGTCATTGATCAAGTATTACTGAAAGATTTGGCTGATGGTAATATCGATAGTATTTCTGAGCATTTACAAGCCTTGATTCATGATGTTTCTCCTGATGATTTGATGAAACTTAAGGATATATTTGCTAAACACGCACTTGCCAACTACGTAAAGACAGGTAGTATCAAAGATGATGAATTGTCTGATAATTGGCGTGAAGGTGGTTATCCATATAAAAACCGATTATCACGTAAAAACTATGAGAAGCAAAAATATCATTTGCAGGTTGAGCTGTTGAAGCTACAGCATTGGGTGCGAGATACTGGACAAAAAGTAGTCATCGTCTTTGAGGGTCGTGATGCTGCAGGTAAAGGTGGTACGATTAAGCATTTTATGGAACATCTTAATCCGCGTGGTGCTAAGGTGATTGCACTTGAAAAACCAACCGAACAAGAGCTCGGACAGTGGTACTTTCAGCGCTATATTCAGCATTTACCCACTCAAGGTGAGATGGTTTTGTTTGACCGCTCTTGGTATAACCGAGCTGGTGTTGAGCGAGTCATGGAGTTCTGTACCGATAAAGAGTACGAGTCTTTTATGAAACAAGTGCCTGACTTTGAAAAATATTTGATTGATTCAGGCGTTCATTTGATCAAGTTTTGGTTTTCAGTCAGTCGTGATGAACAGCGACGTCGATTTGCCCAACGTGAAGCGCATCCCTTAAAACAATGGAAATTGTCACCGATTGATAAAGCCTCTCTCGACAAATGGGACGATTATACACTTGCTAAAGAAGCGATGTTTTATAATACAGATACTGCTGAATCGCCATGGATTGTGATTAAGTCAGACTGTAAAAAACGTGCTCGTCTAAATGCCATGCGTTATGTACTCAATAAACTACCGTACGAAAATAAAGATAAAAAGCAGGTGGGTAATGTCGATCCACTCATCGTTGGTCGTGCAGGAGCTTTATATGAGCTGGGCGAAAAAGATGATTTAGCGGTTTAAAGCAGCGGCTTCTTGAAATAAAAAACCACTTAGGTAAGGTCTAAGTGGTTTTTTTATTATCAATATGTTTACACTCACGTGGATGCAAGGTCACTGGTAAATACACTTTCCTCTAGTATTAATGATTTACAGTGTCCCATGTTCCACTCATGGTGGCTGACGATAATTAATAAATCATTTTTTTGATGTGCGCGCACATTTTGCCACACCTGTGCTCGAGTATCTGTATCAAGACCAGCAAATGGCTCATCGAGCAATAATACTCGCCGCGGTTTGAGCAACAGTCTTGCCAAAGCGATACGTCTTGCCTGACCACCAGAAATAGCTGCACCATATTCGCCGAGTGGCGTGGTAAGCCCTTGTGGCTGTGCTTGTAACCACGATGAAAGCCCAACTTTATCTAAAGCCGCAATCAATTCAGCATCAGAGGCATTTGCCTTTCCCAAACGTAAATTAGCTGCCAAACTTTGATCAAAAATATCGAGCTGCTGGCCTAAGTAACCAAGTTGATCTTTCCAATCGTAATCATTCCAAGCTTTACCGTTTAAAGTCACCTCACCTGATAAGGCAGGTAGTTCACCCGCGAGCATTTGTAGTAGTGTGGACTTGCCGCATCCTGAAGGGCCGCGAATGATCAACGGTGTGCCCGATTGAATAGAAGCACTGACATTTTGAGCACCCACCAATGCTTTGGGTATTTTTGCATAGACGTTTTTCAGCTCTGCTGTGAGTACATCAGTAGGCAGTGGTAATGAAGGGTGAGGTACGTTTATTTCGGCAGGCTCGTTTGTGGCATCCACTTTGCTTACCTTGTCTTTTGTCATATTAGCACTATCAGACTGTTGCTTTAGCAAAGCATTCAAACGATTTTTGGCGGCAATACTGTTTCCTAGTGATAGATAGTTTTGACCTAAAGGCACAACGATCTCTTGAATACCAAGTAGCCCAAGTATCACTGCTAATATTAATGGTACATTGAAGGAGGCACTTGTATCTGATGTGGCAACAGCAAACAACACCGCTAAAATGCTTAAATAAAAGAGCCATTGAATACCTAAAATATAACCTGATCGCTGTTTCTGTGCCTGCCACTCTAACTTCTGTAAGGCATTGTCTTGAGCCGTATAGTCTTTGGTTTGTGTATACCATTGTTGCCATAAAAGCAGTTGGGTAATGATTGCTAACGGTGCAAGCAGTTTATGGCGGCGAGATTCAGATGCTTCAGCCAGCCGTTGTGCTTGAGCTATACCTAAGTAGCTGGCGCACAAGGGTAGGAGTAGTGCTAGTGTTAGTAGAGCAAAGATAACCAGCTTTAATAGGGTACTGATAGGCAGTACAAAACCGATGAAAACAGCCAGCAGTATCATCGTTATGGTGCTAATCAACCATGGGGAAATAACCCGAAGTATGAACTCATCAAGCTTGTCGATGTCGCTGACCAGTCGATGCATATATTGAGAGGAGTGTAGAGCTTGTCGTTGCTCTGCTAAAGGTTTAGCCGCCAAGCGACTAAAGAAGTTTAATCTGAGAGTTTTTAATAAACCAAACACCGCATGATGCGAGACCATTAGCTCACCATAGCGACTGGCTGTACGAGCCATCGCTAGCATGCGTATGATTCCTGCTGGCACCATGTAGTTAAAAGCATGTGAGCCAACGGCCAGCATACCTGCTAAAGCGGCACTGGTGATAAACCAGCCTGATATCATCAGCAAGGCGATGATAGAAATGGCAAATATCAATCCTAGCAGCCATGAGATGAGCCATAAATCAAATGACGGCTTGAACATATCCCGCAACCGAAAAGCTGGTAAATGCTTATCCGTCATCTGATGTTCATGCGGGTTAGGTGATATACGCTGGCTCATTGTGCGCCTCCTAACTGATTAGGTGGTTCATTATCATCGAGAGTTTGGTGGTTAGCCGATAATGGTAGTGATAGTTGAATCACATTGTCTAGCCAATCCAGTTGTTCATGCGCATGTGTTACCCACAATACCGTTTTATTACGACTAACCGTTTCAAGTAAAGCATGAATATGTTGGGCAGTATCAGGATCTAAATGCTCGGTTGGTTCGTCGAGTAGCCAAAGACTGTCATCACGCAGTAGTAGTTGAGCGATGCCTAAGCGCTGCTGCTGACCACCCGATAACCCCTGTCCACGCTCACCAAGCTGAGTGTTGATACCGTTAGGTAAACGTTGAATCAGCGACCATAAAGCCACCACATCAAGTGCTTTAATGAGCTCTTGCTCTGTTGCTTTAGGATTGGCTAGGCGCAAATTCTCTGCAATCGTTAACGGCATCAGTGCCACTTGCTGTGCTAAATAACCTATATTTTGTCGTAGTAACTCTGGGTCAATATGGTGATAAGGCACTTGCTTAGTACCATTAGCATTCATGAAGGTGATGTCACCTTCATAAGGCACAAAGCCCATCAATGCTTGGAGCAGACTTGATTTACCACTGCCACTATCGCCAATCAAAGCGACCCGTTCACCCGCTTTTATATTAAAAGTAGTGGGTGCCAGACGGGTTCGATAAATGGGTTTGAGGCTGGACTGAGTATCTGATGTAGAATCAGATGGCAGTTGATTGTCTAACTTTGTCGAGGTGATTATTTGGCTGCGGATACTTAGGTTTGACAGCTTTATACCGAAAGCATGGTAGACATCTAATGACGTTGAACCAGCAGTATCTATATTAGGATCAAACTTATGATTGTTGTCATTTGTATCAGTAGTGCTCACTGGTTTTGCCGCTTCAATAATCGGCAATAAGCTTTGTATAGCGCCTTCAGCTTCTGCTTTAGCATGGTAGTCAGCACCCAGCTGGCGCAATGGTAAATAAAACTCAGGCGCTAATAATAAGATAAACAATGCGCCAAAGTATGGTACTGGTACATGACCTTTATCCCACGGCAAAATACCAATTAAGCCAAAGCCAAGATAAACGGCCACTAGCGCAATGCTCAGTGCGGCCAGTAGCTCCAAGACAGCACCGTTTAAGAAGGCAATTTTCAGTACATCCATAGTACGGCGGCGATAATCTTCGCTACTAATGGCTAAGTCATGGCCTGCTATATCAGTGGCTTGTAAGCGCTTTAATGTTGGCATACCACGTACCCAATCTAAAAAGCGACCACTAAGCTGAGCCAATGCAGTAAATTGATCCGCGCTTTTACTGGCTGTTAAATGGCCAATCAATATCATAAATATAGGTACTAAAGGGGCGGTCAACAGCAGGAGGGCTGCGGCAACCCAACTTTGCCATGCGACAGCAATCAATAGAATAATAGGCGTACTGGCAGCAACCTTGCGTTGCACACTAAAACTGCGGATAAAACCATCTAGCGCATCAGTTTGGTCAATAATTTGGCTAGATAAACTGCCATCACTACCAAAATAGCGTAGGTTTGGCCCTAGTTTTGCCATGATTGACAATAAAGACTCTCGAAGATCACTGCGTACTTTGAAACTGGCGCGACTACTAATGAGCTCGCGTCCACTGTTGAGCAGTGGGCGTAGTATAAAACAAACTGTTAGCGCTGCAAGCCAATAGTTATTGACATTAGTGGCGAGTGGTAACTCATTAAAATAGTTGTGAAGCCAAGTGCTAAAAAGGCTGGCAAGTAGCCATGCTTGGTAGACAAACAGCAATGTATTGATGATAGTCAGCAGCCAAGCTAAGTTAAGAGGACGTTTGACCGATGCTACAAGCTCTTTGAGAAACCGTTTCTCGGCATTCGAAAGTGTTGCCATAGTATTATCTGCCGGCACAGTAGAAGTTAAAATAATAGGGTATATCTTCAACTCAATCGATGATTATCTACATGGACTAACCAGCGCTAAATTTTATACTCTTGAGTCATTATTTATAGATATAAATATACACTACCATCAGTTTATCAGACGGTCATAGTATCAGTAGAACAGACGTGACTGACAAGTATTATTGATACATTATCTTAGTAAGCCTTCATAGTATTTGGCTTACCAGGGTCTAAAATGCTCTGGCTTAGAGTGCTGACATTATGGCGAGGATGTAATTTTCTGTAAACTATGTAATAATTCAGGCTTAAAACCACATAATTTATGTGGTTTTAAATGCTTGTGTTGATTTAGCTTAAACATTATACTATTAAATATATTGTAATTGTTAATAGTTTAGAATTTTTGTTTTTATCTTATTGCCATTTTATTAGGGCTAATAGAGTGGTTATTGCTTCGCTTCTTGTTGGTTTTTTTGGTACTACTTTATATTTAACCAAGTGTTTGCAGCTTTTAAGAATAGTGGTGACAAACATAAATGAATATTGGTACCAAAAAGGCTCAATCTTATGGGTAACGCAGGGCTAGTAGCTAAGTTAATTAAATATATTCAATAGATAAATATCTCTGATATAACATACAGGGTGTTTGTCTTGATAGTGAACTGTGCTGGTAAGCCCTTATTTTTAGGGAGTTTGGTATGATTACTGAACATCTAGTAGACATGTCCCGCTTGCAGTTTGCGGTGACAGCGCTTTACCATTTTTTGTTTATTCCACTCACGTTAGGCATGGTTTGGCTCCTGGTAATTATGGAGGCTGTCTATGTAACCACAGGGTTACAAGTGTGGAAGGATATGACGCGTTATTGGGGCAAGTTATTTGGTATTAACTTTGCGCTTGGTGTCACGACGGGCATCACCATGGAGTTTCAATTTGGCACCAACTGGTCTTATTATTCACAGTATGTAGGTGATATTTTTGGTGCGCCGCTTGCCATTGAAGGTCTGATGGCCTTCTTTCTTGAATCTACAATGGTAGGGTTATTCTTTTTTGGTTGGGACAGATTGTCTCGCTTTCAACATTTGGTTGTTACTGTCTTGATGGCAGTCGGAACCAATCTTTCAGCATTATGGATTTTGATTGCCAATGGCTGGATGCAAAGCCCTGTCGGTGCTGAGTTTAATTATCAAACCATGCGCATGGAAATGGTTGATGTTTCAGCCATTCTATTTAACCCGGATGCCCAAAACAAATTTGTGCATACGGTATCGGCAGGTTATGTCGTGGGCTCATTGTTTGTGTTGTCTATTTCAGCCTTATACTTGCTGCGCAAACGTGATGTCGAATTTGCCAAGCGCAGTTTTCAGGTAGCAGCGGCTTTTGGTCTAGCGTCTATCTGTAGTGTGATTGTACTGGGCGATGAGTCAGGTTATTCCGTTGGTAAAGCCCAACAAACCAAATTGGCGACGATGGAAGCGATGTGGCACACTGAGCCTGCGCCAGCACCGTTCAATTTGATTGCTAGTATTAACGAAGAAGAGCAGAAAAATAACTGGGAAGTGCAGATTCCTTATGCGATGGGACTGATCGGTACGCGTTCTTTGGATACAGAAATCCCTGGTATACATGATATTAAAGAATTAAATCGTGAACGCATTACCACTGGTATCACTGCGGTAGGACTATTAGAGCAACTGCGTGAAACGCCAGATGATATGGCATTAAGGGCTGAGTTTGATAAGGTCAAAGATGACTTAGGATTTGGACTTCTACTTAAAAAATATACCGCTGATGTCTCACAGGCCACACCTGAAATGATTCAGAAAGCCGCAGATGACACCATTCCTAAGGTAGCACCGATGTTTTGGTCTTTCCGTATTATGGTAGGGCTTGGATTCTTAATGTTGGCGTTATTCTTAACCAGCTTGTGGTTTACTTTTAAAGGAACGTTTGCTGAAAAAACATGGTTACTTAAATGGGCTGTTGTGATGTTACCAGCACCTTGGATAGCAGCTGAGCTTGGTTGGTTTGTCGCTGAATATGGTCGTCAGCCTTGGACTATTTATGGTGTACTGCCAACTTATGTATCAACATCGAATATCGGTGTGGCGAATGTTTATTTGTCGCTTGCTGGGTTTGTTGGATTTTATACCATCTTGTTGATTATCGAGATGTACTTGATGATCAAATACGTGAAGTTAGGGCCAGCAAGTTTGGGTACGGGACGTTATGATGGCGAGACACCTCGCAATGTAACGCCGACTGCCGCGGATCAGGAGGTGACTCATGTTGTTTGATTATGAAACATTAAAAATAATGTGGTGGCTGATCGTTGGTGTGCTGCTAATTGGTTTTGCCATCATGGATGGGCATGATATGGGGGTTTGTACCCTATTGCCATTCATTGGTAAAAATGATGAAGAACGCCGTCTAGTTATTAATACGATTGGACCACATTGGGAAGGCAACCAAGTTTGGTTTATTACTGCAGGTGGTGCATTATTCGCTGCCTGGCCTATGGTTTATGCAACGGCGTTTAGTGGTTTCTATTGGGCGATGATGGCGGTTTTATGGGCACTATTTTTTCGACCAGTTGGGTTTAAGTATCGTAGCATGGTTAAAGACCAAAGATGGCGTAATGCATGGGACTGGGGGCTGTTTGTAGGCTCATTTGTACCTGCGGTGGTCTTCGGTGTTGCTTTTGGTAATCTATTCTTGGGTGTGCCATTTAGCTTTGATAATACGTTACGATCGACTTATACAGGCAGTTTTTGGCAACTATTAAGTCCGTTTGCTATTCTTTGTGGTTTAGTCAGTGCTACCATGTTAATCATGCAAGGCGGTACCTATTTAGCTCATCGTACAGAAGGTCTTATTCAAACACGTACGATTCGTTACACCATGATTTCTGCTGTGGTGATGGTCGCATTGTTTGTTGGGGCTGGTTTTTGGGTACAAACGCTTGATGGTTATGTCATTACATCAACAATTGATCCAGCTGGCCTACCGAATGTGCTTAGCAAAGAAGTGGTTTCGCAGCCTGGTGGTTGGATGACTAACTTTGCGACTTATCCAGTGGCGTGGGCCTTCCCAGCATTGGGTGTATTGATGGCATTAGTAACGGTTATGTTATTAAAAATCGGCAAAACATTGACAGCGTTTGTTAGCTCAAGTATCGCCGTATTAGGTGTTATCATGACGGCAGGTATCGCATTATTCCCATTCATTATGCCATCATCAACCTTTCCAAACTCTAGCTTGACGATTTGGGATAGTGTTTCTAGTCACTTAACACTAATGATTATGCTCTATGCTGTGGCTATTTTTGTACCACTCATTGTGATTTATACCAGTTGGGCGTATAGCGTCATGCGCGGTAAAGTCA
Source organism: Psychrobacter sp. AOP7-B1-24 (assembly GCF_052376215.1). Taxonomy (NCBI): domain Bacteria; kingdom Pseudomonadati; phylum Pseudomonadota; class Gammaproteobacteria; order Moraxellales; family Moraxellaceae; genus Psychrobacter; species Psychrobacter sp. AOP7-B1-24. Next base: position 44,215 of record NZ_JBQSVL010000012.1, on the reverse strand, counting down.
CTGCCGCTTATATCCGTGAAAATGATCACACGCTTTACTAAACGGTCTACTAATTTGGAGAGAACAATATGTGGTATTTCGCCTGGGTACTGGGGTTAGGATTCGCAGTGTTATTGGCCATTGTTAATGCAATTTGGTTAGAGCATGAGCAAGGTCGCTTAGAATCATTTTCTCCTAAAAAGAAGCAGCAGGAAACACCTGAACCTGAGAAACTACCTTAGTAAAACAGTGGTCAATTATTCTGGTAAAGCGCCTGAATGATAGCTGTTTTTATAATAGGTTTTTATTAGTTAGATACAAAGTGAGCTCAGATGAGCTCACTTTTTTTTGTTAAGATAGGCGCACCAAGCCGTTTAATCGATATTTTTTATCAATATAATAAAGAGTCATGACTATGAGTACTAAAAACGAACAACTTTTTGCCCAAGCTCGCAAGCATATTCCGGGCGGCGTTAACTCACCTGTTCGCGCGTTTGCTGGGGTAGGTGGCACGCCTATTTTTATGCACCGCGCTAACGGCAGTAAAATTTATGATACAGAAGACAACGCCTATATTGATTATGTTGGGTCTTGGGGACCAATGATTTTAGGCCATGCGCATCCCAAAGTAATCGATGCCGTTAAAAAAGCAGCCGATGATGGCTTGAGCTTTGGTACACCCACGCCATTTGAAACCACCGTGGCTGATAAAATTTGCGACATCGTTCCGAGTGTCGAGATGATTCGTATGACCAGCTCGGGCACTGAGGCTACCATGAGCGCGATTCGCTTGGCTCGTGGCTATACGCAGCGTGACAAAATCGTTAAGTTTGAAGGCTGCTATCATGGTCACTCAGACAGCTTATTGGTAAAAGCCGGTTCTGGCATGCTTGATATTGGTGAGCCAACGTCAAAAGGTGTCCCAGCTGACTTTGCCAAGCACACGATTACGATTCCTTATAATAATCCGCAAGCGATTAAAGATTGTTTTGAGAAATGGGGCGAAGAGATTGCCTGTGTTATCTTAGAACCAATCGCTGGTAACATGAACATGGTCATTCCTACACAAGAATTCCATGATACGTTGCGTGCCGAATGTACTGCTAATGGTGCGGTATTGATTTTTGATGAAGTGATGACTGGCTTCCGTGTTGGTCTTGGTGGCGCTCAAACACACTTCGGTATTACTCCTGACTTGACTTGCTTTGGTAAAATCATCGGTGCAGGTCTACCAGTTGGTGCTTTTGGTGGTAAAAAAGAAGTCATGTCTTGTATCGCCCCACTTGGCGGCGTTTATCAAGCTGGCACGTTATCAGGTAACCCGTTAGCCATGCGCGCTGGTATCGCTATGTTTGAAGACTTAACGGTAGAAGGTTTTTATGATGAATTGGCAGCGAAAGTAGATCGTTTGGTTGATGGTTTTCAAGAGGCTGCCGATAAGCATGGTATCAACCTGCGCACCAACAAACTGGGTGGCATGTTTGGCATGTTCTTTGTTAAAGATAATGAGACGGCTGTACCTCAGAATTTTGACGACGTGACAGAGTGCGATATGGAGGTGTTTAATACCTTCTTCCACGGTATGCTAGATCGTGGTATTTATTTGGCACCATCTGCCTATGAAGCAGGCTTTATGTCAATCAAGCATAGCGATGAAGATATTGATACCTCAATCAAAGCCGCTGATGAGATATTTGCTGACATGGCAAAGGCTTAAGGTTATAAAGTAGCTTTCTGGCTTGTTTTAAACCGTCAAAGCTAGGTTTGATAAAATCTAATAAAAACCAGTATGATAATTTATGCTGGTTTTTTTATGTCAAAAAAGTGTTCTGTCTCTGCGAGCTGCTGCTAACACAGCCTACAGTTCGTTAACTATATATGCTTATCACGGTTTATCAAACTTGCGGTCTCTCAAGCTTAAATTACCACGCAGCACATCGCTATACATACGAAAGTCGCTGGCAAAGCTTTTTAAGGGAGATTTAAAGGAAGCCGGCTTATTTTTTTCAAAGAAAAAATGCCCAACCCACGCGCAAGCATAACCTGCAGCAATGCCTTTCAGTAATGGTCTTGGTGACCCAATTTTGACAGCTTTTGCTAAACCTAATAAGCCAAAACTACTGCCTGCGAAGTGCAATCGTCGGCAAGCCATGTTTTGATGCTCGTCCAAGTAGAAATCATAAAATTTTTGTTTGATGGGTGTACTGGCTTTCATTACACTCTTGCTAGATTGAGTACCAGTGGCTTTGACCTTCCTCTGTGTGGCAGTTTGGTTCATTTTTAGCTTCCTTGCTAATATAGTACAAAGTTAAATGGCTATTGTTCATTTATAAACATTCAATACGCCTTAAAACCCTTTTATTTGCTGCATACTTATAAATAGTCAGTAAGTGACTGTTATTTATTATAATATGAGTGGCTTTCAATGTAGCAAACCAATATTATTAACACAAGTATTAGATGTTACGCTGGTTTTATCAAGCAGCTTATGATGTGCTTGCCATTTCAGCCTGTTTTTGTGTCACTTGCCAGTGTTTGGCATAAATGCTTTAATGGCAAAACCTTATTGATGTGTGTGGGTTTCACTATCATCGTCGCTGTCTTATGTACTTGTGATGTTTGCACACTAATTTTCTGATGCTAGCTTCTGTTCTTTCATTTATCTAACACGGTAACGATGTCACTTATGCCTATTGAACACCTTACAAACCTACCACTTGCTGATGACGAGATGATGGCAGCCATTGATATTGGTTCCAACAGTTTTCACTTAGCCATTGCGCGTCTTGATCATGGTGAGGTGCGAAAAGTAGTCTCTATGTCTGAAAAGGTGCAGCTTGCTGCGGGATTGGACGAAAATAAAATTTTAAGTGCGGCAGCTGAAAAGCGCGGTCTTGAGTGTCTAAGTCGTTTTGTTGCTCGCTTGGATTCGGTACCACCTGAGCGTGTTCGGATAGTTGCGACCAACGCCTTAAGACAGGCCAAAAATGCAAATGACTTTATTGCTCGTGCCAATAAAATTTTACCCAAGCCAATTGAGGTTATTGCAGGGCGTGAAGAGGCTCGACTGATTTATTTGGGTGTTTCTCATACTAACGCTAGTAGTGACAAACGCTTGGTTATAGATATCGGTGGCGGTTCAACAGAGTTTATTATTGGTCAAGAGTTTGATCCGCTACTGACTGAAAGCTTACAAATGGGTTGTGTTGCCTTTACGCAAAAGTATTTTTCCGATGGACAAATCACTAAAGATGCGTTCAACAACGCTACCTTAGATGCTCGCAAGCAAGTGTTAGCGATTAGTGGTCGCTATCAAAAGATGAGTTGGAGTAGTGTGGTCGGCTCAAGTGGTACGATTAAAGCCGTACGTAACGTACTTGTATCTAAAGGCTGGGCTGATGAGCAAGAGTGCATTACTCATAAAGGCGTCAAGAAATTAGAGAAATTACTGCTCAAAATTGGTGATATCAATGATATTAATTTAGAAGGTGTCAAAGAACACCGTAAATCAGTCTTTCCAGCAGGAGTGGCAGTGCTACTTGCTATTATGGATGTGTTAGGCGTAGAGACCATTGCATATTCCGATGGCGCGTTACGTGAAGGCGTGATGTACGATATGCTCGGGCGTTTTGTTAGCGAAGATGTGCGTGATCGCAGTGTAATGGCGCTGATTAAACGTTATTCAGGCGATAAGAAACAAGCCAAGCAAGTGGTTGAAACCAGTCGTTATTTGTTTGAGCAAGCACAAGATAAGCTTGGTCTTAGCAGCGATGATGGTGACTTGCTTAGACGTGCTGCCTTTTTGCACGAGATAGGATTGGCAATTAGTCATAGCAGTTATCATAAACACAGTGCGTATCTACTCGAATATTCGGATATTCCAGGATTTTCGCAAGTCGATCAAAAGCGTATGGCGCAGTTGATGCTCAACCATCGTCGTAAGCTCAAAGCTGATATGCTTGAGCAAGCATGTACTATTGGTGGTGTTCAACTCGTTTATCTCTGTTTATTGTTGCGTCTTGCCGTACTGGCGCATCACAGTCGCAGCGATTATCAATTACCAGCATTACAACTCACAATTATGAATGATAACTGCTGGCAAATCACTGTTGCCGATAGCAGTGAGCATTATGCTTTCTTACTACCGGACTTGTACACCGAGATTGATCAATTTGCTAAATGGGGCATAAAGCTGAGCGTGGTTGAAGCATAAAGTTTGAGTTTGTTACTGTTGTTAGTATTGAGCCAAAGATAGGTGTAACAAAAGCAACTTTGTTGATAATGTCATACCAAATAAGATGTGCTACTATAGCCTTTATTGAGTTTACAACTGTACTTTTATTGTCTGAACATCGATAATGATGCCATTGTTAAATATAATTATTAAAGGGAAGCGTTTATGAGCACTGTCTGGGATAGTGTGCAGCTTGCACGACATGCCAAGCGTCCATTATTTATGGACTATGTTAATCAGTTGTTTACCGAGTTTGATGAGCTGCATGGCGATCGTGCTTATGCCGATGATAAAGCCATACTTGGTGGCTTGGCTCGTTTCAACGGTATGCCAGTAATGGTGATTGGTCAACATCGCGGTCGCAGTACTCGTGAGCGAATTGCTCATAACTTCGGTATGGCAAATCCAGAAGGTTATCGCAAAGTGATTCGTTTGGTCAAAATGGCTGAGCGCTTTAATATCCCTGTCATGACCTTTGTAGATACGCAAGGTGCATACCCTGGTATCGGTGCTGAAGAGCGTGGTCAAGCGCAAGCCATCGCGGAAAGTATTGCAGTATTTTCTAGCTTAAAAGTACCTATCATCGTGACCATTATCGGCGAAGGCGGTTCAGGTGGTGCATTAGCCATTGGTGTGGGTGATAAAGTAAACATGCTGCAAAACAGTATCTACTCGGTTATCTCTCCTGAAGGTTGTGCTTCTATCTTGTGGAAAACGGCTGAAAAAGCACAAGATGCCAGTGAAGCATTGAAATTAAACGCTATCAATCTATATCAGATGGGCTTAATTGATGCTGTGATTGAAGAAGGTGAGGGCGCACATGTGCAGCCGCAGCCAGTGATGATTGCATTGAAAGCGCTCATTGCTGAGCAGCTAGATGAGCTTAAAGGTTTGGATGCGCAAGAGCGTTGCGAGCTACGTTACCAAAAGCTTAAATCATTCAATTCAGAAGTAATGTTACCTGCCTAATGAGCTAATATCACATCCTATCAGTTTATTTTTTGACTGAATGAATGCTCGGCTTTTAATATTAGATACTTAGACTTAATGCTAAAATCAAAACGTGTCATTGAATGGCGCGTTTTTTTGTGTCGATAAATCTGTGTTTTGATTACCGTAGTAATACCATTCTAGTAATTCCATAAATCATAGTAAGCAAATAAGGTTAATTATGACCAGCAGTGCAATCCTCTCTTACGCTATCGAGCCAATCGCTGAATTACCTGCTGATGATAAGCTAGCAGCAGCTTTTTTAAATAGTATGGCTGAGTATGGTGAACAGCTGCATGGACGACGCATCTGGCTAGCCTGTAGTGGTGGTCGTGATTCATTGGCATTGGCAGCACTGTGTGTGCAGCTCTATCGACAAGATAAATTGCCATTTTTACCGCAGCTCCTGCATGTGAATCATGGCTTACAAGCAGACAGTAACGCTTGGGCTATACATGTGGCCAAGTGGGCAGCGATGCAACAGATACCGTGTCAGGTTTTACAAGCGCAAGTGAATGGTCATGATGAACAAGCGGCGCGGCAAGCCCGTTATGACGTAATGCGTGCCCGTATGAACCAAGATGATGTTTTATTGTTAGCGCATCATGCCGATGACCAAGCAGAAACGGTATTAATGCGATTGATTCAAGGGGCTGGGGTAAAAGGCTTATCTGGTATGCAGCCGTGGCGTGTACACACACAGGGCGCACATCGGATCGTATTATGGCGACCTTGGCTCACCATACAGCGCGCTAATATTAGTACCTACGCCAAGCGTTTACAGTTACCATATATTGATGACCCAACCAATGATACCGGTGACAATGTCCGTAGCGGACTGCGCCGTGATGTTATGCCAGCATTGGCACAATATAACTCAAACGTGATTGATAATATTGCTCGTAGTGCACAATTATTAAACGATGCTCAGGCGACTGTCAGTATGCAGGCGGCGCAGGATATGCAACAAGCTTCCCAAGCCTCGGTTGCTTCTTTACAGTTGCCACCTGCACAGCGCGTTATCAATATCGACGAGCTAAACGAATTACCGAGTTATCGCCAACGTCAATTATTACACTATTGGCTCGGTCAAGATGAGCCATTACCGCCTGCAAAGCAACTGATAGATGACGTATTGAACTTAGCGCAGCGCACTGACCAAAATCATCAGACTGAGCTGTTTTGGCAAGGTCGCAAACGTGCTTATACTATCCGTCGATACCGTCAGCAGTTGTACCGGCTGAGCCGTGAATGGTTGGCATGGTTTGAGATACCGCTGACGGAGCAAATGCAGATACTACCTCAGTCCTCTTTACCTGATACGAGTGTCGCGGCTGACCAACCTGTGTGTATTACCTTACGTCATGGTCAAAGTGTTATGTGGCAATTACAGCTTCAGACAAATGTGCTTGGTCAAGCCTTGCTGGCTTGTGATAAAGAATTATTAGATAGTGATAAAGCCGAGACAGTGCTTGAAACTGTAGGTCAGCCAGTATTAAAAATAACACCATTACTTCGTCATCAGCGCGTAAAAACAGCACTAGCATCTCGCCCACAATCTGGCAAGAAGCTCTATCAAACGCTTGGTATTCCATCATGGTTGCGTGAAAGTTTGGTCGTGGTTAGTGTTGTTTTGCCAGCGAGCAAAGAGGCATTGCCTGTAGAGTTCCCTTTATTGCTGGTATCGCCTTTTGAGAGTTGGCTATTGAGCTGTTTTACCTCAAGTACTAATGACTCAAATATAGATAAAGTAACTTTTGGTAATCAATTGACTAAACTGATAGTAAGCAAGTTAAATCTGAATGCAAAACCCTAACCCTAATGAGGCTTCAGGAGTCGTTTGATAGTGGCATTAAAGTCTTTCAGTTTATTGAGTTTTTTATAATATATTGACAGTGATGGCTTATTGAATTTATCAAACGGCTCTAGGGCGTGTCCTCATTTTGAAAATGGCGATAAAAATGAGATAAATAGCGGTCAAACAAGGAAAATAGTACAGATAATATCGAGATATTAGCAAGCTACTTGACGCAGTTTGGCAATGATTTAACCATTTTTAGCCCATTTATAGTTTAGCGTTCAGATTGAGGACATGCCTTAGTAGCAGTATGATAAACTGGACGTCATTTTACATAAGCTTATGTTAGTTTGAGTATTTTTAAGTTTTGGCAAAAGGGAGTAGCAATGTCAGTATTAGATAATAAAAAAATAAGTTTTATCGGCGGCGGCAACATGGCAAAAGCGCTTATCAGTGGTCTTATTGGCTGTGGTGTCAAGCCCGAGCTTATTACGGTATCAGCACCCAGCGAAGAGACGCGCGAGCAGTACGATAAGCAGCAAATGAATACGGTTGATGCAAGCGAAAATCCCAAAGATGCTGTGATTGGCGCAGACGTCGTAATATTGGCGGTCAAGCCGCAAGTCATGAGACAGGTGGTTGGTGAGTTTGCGGATGCTTTAGACAATCAACTGGTGATTTCGGTAGCAGCAGGATTGTCGACAGCGCTTTTGTCTGACATGTTGGGTGGTTATGACAACATTGTGCGCGCGATGCCAAACACGCCTTCGATGATTCAAATGGGTGCGACAGGGTTGTATGGTACTGACGATATTTCTGCGGAACAAAAGCAGCTAGCAACCGCAGTGTTAGAAGCTTCGGGATTGGTTATTTGGGTCAATAACGAAGAGCAGATGCATGCGGTAACTGCTGTATCAGGTTCAGCGCCAGCTTATATGTTCTACTTTCTTGAGTCCATGATCGATGGTGCAGTTGCGTTAGGCTTAGACAAAGAACAAGCGTCAGCACTGGCAATGCAAACCATGCTAGGTGCTGCAAAAATGGCAATGAATAGTGATGACGAACCTGCTGAATTACGTCGCCAGGTTACCTCGCCAAAGGGTACGACTCAAGCCGCAGTTGAATCGATGCAAGCTAATGAGATCGGCCGTCAAATTGGTGAGGCTATGAAAGCTTGCTCTGACCGTAGCCAAGCACTTAGTGAAGAGATGAGCAAATAGTTCTGCATACCTGAGGTGTGTCATTTTCTATTTTGCAATGATACGCCTAAGCTGTAATACCAAGTATCTGACCATGACGTTTGTCATTTTAAGACCTGTTAATAATGTCACATAGAGTAGCACTTCATGAACAATATGTTATTTCAAATCTTTGATTTGGTCACCACCTTCGCCATGATGTTGGTATTTATTCGTTTTATGCTGCAGTTTGCAGGTATGGATGCCAGCAATCCTATGATTGCACCCGCTTATAAAGCGACTCATATCGTCGATGTTTTTGGACGTATTTTTCCAACCGTTGGTCAAGGTCGTATTAGTCTTGCCGCGATTGTGTTGATGTTTTTGATCCGTTTGATTGACATCTCTGGTAAAGCAGCATTGACGCACCATGGTATTGCTCCTGTACCGTTATTTTTTACTGGTACTACTAGCTTGGTTCTAGACTTTTTGCGTATGTGTCGCTACTTGGTGATCGGGTCTATTATCGTTAGTTGGATTGTAGTATTTACGCAATCTCAGCATCCGATTATTGGTATTATTATTAATCTTGCAGAGCCAATCCTAGCACCGTTTCGTCGTATTACACCAAACTTAGGCATGCTTGATTTATCACCGATGGTAGCTTTCTTGGCGTTCTATTTACTTGAGATATTTATAGGTGGTTTGGCAGCGAGCTTTGTGCCCATGTTAGGTTAAATCAAGACTTATTACTCTCTAAGAGTGATTGATAGCCCAAAAAAGGCGCTCTATATAAATAGAGTGCCTTTTTTATATCTGCTTATTGTCTAATAAACACAGAGCAAATCAGTGGTGGAAAAAACGATTGGGTATCAATTGAGCATTGCTATCATCAGGGTGCGGTGTATCAGCTGCGCGTAGTGTCTGAGTAATCCAACTGTCTGCGGCCTTCACTGCATCAACAAGGTCGTCGCTCAACGCTAAGCGTCCAGCGATAAAGCTGGCCAATGAGCAGCCTGAACCGTGAAACTCACCTGCTAAGCGCGGCAAAGTACTTTGATGTACCATTTCACCTTTTATATATAAATACTGCTCGATATCACCGCTATCAAAATCATGTGATGTTTTGACCAACACGGCATGGGTACCTTGGGCGCATAGTTTTTGCGCACCAGTATGTAAGTCTTGCTCACCACTTAAGGCACGTAGCTCATGAGTATTTGGGGTGATTAAGGTTGCATAGGGGAGCAGTGCTCTAAACGCAGTGACCAAGGTTTGCTCATCACCCAAGCTGCCACCGCTATTGGCGACCAATACTGGGTCTAATACAAAAGGCGTATCAGCAGTGATAACCTGCTCGGCAAACAATTGAGTCAGCATGGCAATGTTATCTGTGGTACCTAGCATGCCTGATTTAATGACCCTGACAGGCAAATCACCGAGCACTGCTTCAGCTTGCTGTTTTACCAAGCTCGCAGCACAAGCATCAAAGCCAAATACCTGCTGTGAGTTTTGTATAGTAATTGCCGTACAGGCGATAGCTGCATGAGCACCTGCTTGGCCGATGGATTCAATGTCTGCTTGTAATCCAGCACCACCTGAGGGATCCAATCCTGAAAAACACAACACCACTGGTCGCATAAAATGTCCTTTAATATATTTTGAAATAAGTAAAACATGCGCATTACCGCCGATTTCTATCTTATCTAGGTCACAGCTTTGATAAGCTAGTAGCGCTCTGTTATGTCTAGTTATGAATGTTCTGACAAATACTATAGCCACCCATTGCTAAAAAAGCCATAGCAGAAGAGATATTGAACATAGACAACCAGGCTATAGATAAAAAATGTATGAGAAAGCATTCTAAACGTCTTAAATATGAATTTTTTATCAGTAATTATTGGTGTTTTGGTCGTAAAAAAGAGTATAAAGTCATATAAATAAAGAATTATGATAAAAGCTGCATTAAAACTGTAGACAATGCTTGCAATTCATTTTGGCTTTGTTATAATACTCGCCCACGACATAAGACGTATCATTAGCATTGATACTATGTTTAAAAAAATATTGTTTATTGAAAATATTTTGATAAGTGTCTTAAATCGTTAGGTGAAGTGGGTGAGTGGCTGAAACCAGTTCCCTGCTAAGGAACCATACGTGTAAGCGTATCGAGGGTTCGAATCCCTCCTTCACCGCCATTTATTCAGTTGTTGTTAGAGTAGTATTGCAAAAATAAGCGTTAATTATATTTTTAGTATTTCATTCAAAAATAATTTGAATTTAACTCATAAAAATGTTGACACAAGCGATATTATCTATATAATGACCAACCTAATTTGCTGTAATTGATTGTTAATGATTCAGTAAATGATATGCAAAATACGCGCCTGTAGCTCAGTTGGATAGAGCACTTGGCTACGAACTAAGGGGTCGGGAGTTCGAATCTCTCCAGGCGCACCATTTGCATACTAGCTTACTTGTTAAGCTAAAAAAATTAAATCAATCGCCTGTCTTATGACAATTTGGCGGTTTTTTTATGTCTGTATTTTATGTTTAATGACTCTCTCATATGACTTTACCTTTGGCGAGATAGCATCCTAGGATAATATACGATACGGCCGCAAATTACGGTACAATAGGGCTATTATTCATTGCTTGCTATGAGCTTGTACCATGTCAAAAAGTTTATCTAAACGAACCTCCAAAGCTACCACGAAATCAAATCCTCAACGTAATTCTTCTATGCAGCAAACGTCTGACGAAGAGCCTACGATTGCTAAGCCAATGACTCGTGTGGTGGCTATCCTCTATGATGGCATGCTGATTTTGGCATTGTTATTTTTGGTAGGCACTATATTGGTAGTGCTTGGCACCTTAATGACGATGAGTTCGGGTGTAGATTCATCGCAAGCCCAATCGCTACCAACATGGTATCAAAACCTTATTATGACGCCGTCTTTTGTACTGACGTTAGTAGGATTCTATGGACTATTTTGGCGTCGTGGTGGGCAGACACTGGGTATGCAAACTTGGCGTTTAAAAACGGTTGATAACTCAGGTTATTTATTAACATGGGGACAGTCATTTAAACGTATTTTGGCCGCGTGCTTAATGCCATTACTTTTTGGCATTATTGGTAGCTTGATTGGTGGCTCACGTCAGATATTGTTAACCAGTGCTTTATTGGGTTTTATTTTTAATTATGCATTTTGCTTGTTCAATCGTCGCGGCTTAGCAGTGCAGGATATGCTATCAAACACCATAACCCTAAAAATGCCAAAAGTGGCACATGAAGGGCTATGGAAAGGCTTTAAAAATCGTAAGAAAAATAATTAGCACATCTTTGCATTGTTATAGCAGTGTTAATGGTCAATGTTACATATTAACGGTTTGCATGAGCCATAGCGTATAACCGATAAAGAATAAAATCAGTATTGTGCCAGAAGCTCGACCGAATGGACGTTTGGTGATAAAGGCAAAAACGCACAGTACGGCGAGTAGTAGGGTGATTATTCCCATTGTTAATATGTCACGAGACAATATAATGGGATTGGCAGTGATGGGGGCGATAAGTGCTGCAAGACCGACAACGCCTAATGTGTTGAATATATTAGAGCCAATGATATTACCCAAGGCCATATCATGCTCACCTTTGCGTGCTGCTGACAAGCTCGCGACTAACTCCGGTAGCGATGTGCCAACTGCGACAATGGTTAACCCAATCACTAGCTCGCTTAACCCCCAAAGCGTTGCAAGCTCAACAGCACCCCAGACGATGGCTTGTGAGCTTGCTACTAGCATTGATAAGCCAATAAACAAACTGCCCAAACCACGTATTAAGCTGGTATGCATGAGCTCTGCATCATTTGCACTTTCTGCGGTACCCTCTTTATTTTCTGAGTTACCTTCGCGCAAACTGAGCACAATTTGAATACCCAAAACAATAATCAACATTGCCAATAATATTAGCCCATCGGTTAGGTCTAATCGACCATCACGCAGCTGCCAAGCAGCCAAAGCGGTAATCAATAGCAGTATCGGTAGATCTCGCTTTATAATGCCCTTATGGATGATAATAGGGCTGATGAGTACGGTTGCACCCAATACTAAAGCAATATTGATGATATTCGAGCCGTAAGCGTTACCCAATGCTAGCTCGGGATTACCATTTAATGCTGCTAATACGGACACGACCATTTCAGGCGCAGAAGTGCCCAAGCCTAAAATGATCACCCCAATCAAAAAGCTTGGTGCATTGAATTTTTTTGCCAGTGCTGTTGCACCATCAATAAATACATCAGCGCTCCAAACCAAAATTCCTAAACCGACCAGTACTGCAATGACTGCCAACCACATTAATAATTTTCCTTTTTTATTATCTTGTTATCCAAGATAAAGCGATGATTTATGCTGTCAACTTTGTTTAGCACGTTTTAGCAATATAGTCAGAGAACTACCAGACTGCTACAGCGTTACCCTTTCTAAATATACTACTTGTATCATCAGCAGCTGGTTGCTTCGTACTAGGGCGTGTCTTCAATTCACCCGATAGTCATCTAAACGGGCTAAAACTGGCTAAACATCGTCAAATAGCTGGTCAATATCCCGATATTATCTGCGCTATTTTTCTTGTTTAACGGCAATTTATCTCATTTTTATCATCATTTTTGAAATGAAGACACGCCCTAATCTTAAATTGAATCAACAGACCTCATATATGCAAGTTTTTGGAATGGTATTCTAGATGGATAAATAAATGTAAAAAAAGCCGAACCCAATGTAGATTCAGCTTTTGAATACTTTAATGCTAATTACTGACTGCTAGTGATACTAGAAAGCTCATAATCAAGCGTAATCGCACCTTAGATGATGATTAAGCCACTTGTACTGGGATAATATTTGCAGTGTCTTTAACCGTATTGTCTTCGTTACAATAAACCAATTTTGGCTTATAGGTTTCGGCTTCTGCTTCTTCAAACTGGGCATAGGCACAGATGATAACGATATCGCCCAAATCTGCCATATGGGCTGCAGCGCCATTTAACGAGATAATACCAGAGCCAGCTTCTGCACGGATAGCGTAGGTACGAAAGCGTTTGCCATTGGTTACGTTGTAGATGTCGATAGACTCATTTTCGCGTAGCCCAGCAAGATCCAACAAATCACCATCGATACCGCATGAGCCCTCATAGTGTAGTTCAGCATGGGTGACACGAGCACGGTGTAATTTGCATTTAAGCATAGTAAGTTGCATAGGTTGCTTCCTCAGCGTAACTGATATTAACTAAATCAAAGATTTAATGGGGATTAACTGGCTAAAATAAAAGGCATTTATCTTTGAGCTATCCTATTATTCAGGCAGTTTAAAGCCATTTATTTGCGAGCGGGCTTTTTCAATGTCACCGTCTAACAATAATGGTAAAGCTTCAAAAGCAGCTGTCAAAGCGCTATCAATGGCAATTTGCTCATCTGGAGAGGCTTTGGACAGGACATGGCCGCTCACTTTAGATTTGTGTCCAGGGTGACCAATGCCCACGCGCAGGCGATGAAAGTCATTACCGATATGCGGCGTGATATCACGTAAACCATTGTGACCACCATGTCCGCCATTGGTTTTAAGTTTGATACTACCGGCTGGAATATCTAGCTCATCATGGGCGATTAGCAATTCATCATTTTGGATACCATAGAAATTTACCATTGGTACCACTGATTCGCCAGACTTATTCATGAACGTGAGCGGCATCAATAGACGAATATCATGCCCATAGATTTGTCCGCGTCCTGTTACACCATGGAATTTCTTATCAGGAGAGAGGGTAATATTGAACTGTTGAGCCAAATGATGGACAAACCAAAATCCTGCATTATGACGTGTAAACATATACTGCTGACCAGGATTACCAAGACCGACAATAAGTTTTATGGCCATAAAAATACCCTGCTTGAATTTAATAAATGAGTGGTAATTTTGAATATATACAGTCAAAGAAACATAAAACCGATACGATTGTATTATGGTGCTACTGGTACAAATTTTACTTGCTTGCTGTATTCACAGAGGCTGCGAAAAATTTATCACAGCAGCACTGTAGCGATTTAAAAATATTTTGACTATAAGTGTTGAATATTTAGGGTTTATATTATGCCCAAATCTTACTTACAAAAACAGCAGGAGATATTCATCACCTGCTGTTTTTTGACTAAATCAACTTACTATTAAGTAACAAGTACAAAACTGCTACCTAACAGTCGGTTATTATTCGCCGTCTTTGTTATCTTCAGCTTCGCCTTGCGCACTAGCAGGTACATCAGCTGCATCAACTTCTTCAGCATCTGTATCAACTTCTTCAACTGTTGGTGGCTGCATGTTAACGATAGTACGGTCATGGCCGTCTTCTAACTCAAGCTCATGAATGACAACGCCTTCAGGAAGTTTGATATCTGATAAACGTAACAAATCACCGATTTCCATACCAGATACGTCTACTGTGATATATTCAGGTAGTAGTGATGGTAGGCAAACGATTTCGATATCAGATACTAGTGTTGATAGAACACCAGAAGCTTTAGTACCTGGCGCTTCTTCACGACCAGTGAAATGCACAGGAACATTCATGTGAATTTTCTGACCTTTTACAATGCGCTGGAAATCAGCATGCATTGGGAAGCCTTTAGCAGGGTGACGTTGTAAGTCTTTGATAACAGCCTGATGCTCTACACCGTCAACATTGATGGTCAAAACGTGTGAGAAAAATGCTTCGAATTCAAGTGCTTTTACCAACTCGTTAATTTTGATAGAGATTGATGTTGGCTCTTCGTTGCCACCATAGATAATAGCAGGAACTAGGTTCTGCTTACGTAGGCGGCGGCTCGCACCTTTACCTTGTTGTTCAGCAGAACGATCAACTGCGTTTAGCTCAAAATGGTTAATGCTCATGGATATAATCCTATAAAAAGAATGATGAAGTGTCTGGTCATAAAAAAGTGGATTTGCGACCAATCCACTAATACGTGATGATAGCTATGCGTGATTTAGCATGGTAAGCAAAGCTCACAATACTGACGCTTAGCCATTTGCTTATAATAGAAACTCTCATGATGATGGTCATCGTGGGAGTCGTTACTTTTAAGCGTGATCAGCACTTTTAGTAATGCCAACCTTATTGAATCAATCAAACGGTCAGCACAGGCGCGCATTATACGTGATTTTGTAGTAATAATAAAGACCTACGCAAAAGACGCATATAAAAAAACAGCGCCAAGTAATGATACTTGACGCTGTTTTTTAGTATTTAAATATTTTACGACGAGCATTGCTATTAAAAAATAAGTAATGCCGATGGTTTAAATGTTAGTCGTCAAACATTGCACTAATAGATTCTTCGTTATTGATACGGCGTAAGCTTTCTGCGAGCATCGGTGCGATACTTACTTGGCGAATCTTACTACATGCTTTTGCGGCGTCAGACAATGGAATCGTATCGGTAACAACCAACTCATCAAGTGCAGACTCGCCAATATTTTTTAGCGCATTACCTGATAGGACGGGGTGCGTGACATATGCTAAGACACGACGAGCACCATTTGCCTTCAATGCTTCAGCAGCTTTGCATAGTGTTCCTGCAGTATCAGCCATATCATCAACAATCACACAATCACGGTCACGAACGTCGCCGATGATATGCATAACTTGTGATTCATTAGCACGAGCACGGCGCTTATCGATAATCGCCATATCGGTATCACCCAACTGCTTAGCCATTGCACGTGCACGAACCACACCGCCAACGTCAGGTGAGACTACCATGATGTTGTCATAATCTTGCTTTTGTAGGTCGTTTAGTAATACAGGCGTACCATAGATGTTGTCTACAGGAATATCGAAGAAACCTTGAATCTGATCTGAGTGTAAATCAACCGTCATCACGCGATCGATACTAACGATATTTAGCATGTCAGCGACGACTTTAGCAGAGATAGGTACACGAGCTGAACGTGGACGACGATCTTGACGAGCGTAACCAAAGTAAGGCATAACAGCTGTAATGCGGCCGGCACTAGAGCGACGCAAGGCGTCAGCCATCATCATGATTTCCATCAGATTGTCATTGGTCGGTGCACAAGTAGGCTGCATGATAAACACATCTTTACCACGCACGTGTTCTTTGATTTCCACGGCAATTTCGCCATCAGAAAAACGCGTGATGTCAGCTTTACCAAGAGGTATATGGAGATGGTCGGCTACGGTTTTCGCTAATTCAGGGTGGGCATTACCCGTAAAAATCGCCAAATAAGGCATGACAGAAGTCCTATTGATTGACTCAAGCAGCGACCGCTAAGCAGTGTCAAACTGCTCAAATTAAGAAAAGAGTGGTGAAAATAATTGAAGACTACTATTACAGTAAAAATGGCAGGGGTAGCTGGACTCGAACCAACGGATGTCAGGATCAAAACCTGATGCCTTACCAACTTGGCTATACCCCTGTAATGTCTAGATTGTATACGTCTAATACATAACTATAAATAGTTATTCTTAGAATAGCGTAACGACCTGTCAGTTATATGAAAAACAGACAAACTGTCTAAAACATAACTTTTCCCTAGCGGTGTTCATTGCGAACTATACCGAAACTGGGATGGCGTTGTCAATGACAATAAAATAAGTGATGCTTTATAACTCACTTATAATAGGTACATATCAAACACTTCGAGCTTAAAAATGGCAGGGGTAGCTGGACTCGAACCAACGGATGTCAGGATCAAAACCTGATGCCTTACCAACTTGGCTATACCCCTATTTAGGCGACCTATTATAAGTAAATTTTCAGATTTTGCAAGTTATTTGCGCCTTTTTATGGCTTTTATTCGTAATGAGATGGTTTTGATAGGTAAGTACTGAAAATCGGAGTGTTAGTCACAGTTATCAAAGGAGTATTTTATCGGGGTACATCTGGCTCAAAATTCTAATCATGTACTTATTTAAGGTCATTAGTAGAATTTTGTAGATATCTTATACAGCTTGGTCTAGGATGTTTTTCTAGACTCAAGTTTTATAGTTTTCTTAGCTCTCAGTAGAAGGTAACTAAGTATAGTTATATAAATAGCCAGTAAGGAATATTTTTTTGGACATAAAACAGTGGTTCATTAAACCAACACCGAAGCAGTTTTTTTATACATGCCTTATCTATGCAATAGTATTCCCAGTGCTAGGTGTTTTTATCGCTGAGCCTACAATTTCATCCTACATGTTTTTTCTTTTAGTTTTATCTGCTTCAATAACGCGAAACTACCTCAAGCCTAATCTTTCGAGCAAAGGCTATAACATTGTCACTCGTCTTATACCGTTCATTATAATTATTGCATTTATTGCATCGTGCATGACATCAGGTATATTTTTTACAAAAATTATTGAAGATAAAGCCAGTCTAGAACGAATGAGTGGCATTATTCCAGATGGTGCAGTTAACTATCGAGTAGGTAAGCACACTTCCTCATCATTGCTAATTAGGGGTGCAAGGTTACATTGTAAACATCATGACCGTGATAGTTGTAGTAAAGCCTATGATTATTCTGGACAGATCGCTGATATCCTCTATCAACCAAATACATGGGTTGGCAATGTTGTATATGAAATCAGCGTTGATGGCAAAAAGGTATACAGTTATGAAGATCAGCTTGCTTATTTTAAGGTAGAGCAGCGTACGAATCGTCGTCAATGGTTTTTAACTTTTGTGTTATTTGGCATTCCTAGTTATTGGTTTTATAAGCATGATAAGCGGCTTAGACAAGCCACACCTAAGATGTCTGTTGAAAAAGAGCAAGCATTAAAAAAACATCAAGAATTAGCTAATAATGAGATGGGTTGTGCAGGTGCAATTGGTATTTTTATATTTTTCCCTATAGTAATTTGCGCTGGCTTGGCAGGCATAACACATTTGGCTATGCAAAAATTTGGTTTATCAATGATATATCTTGGTATAGCTTGGATGTGTTGGTATGTGATAGGTATTTTATCGAAACCAAGCTCAGAATTGTAAAAAAACAGCTATAAGTTTTTCACCACACACCCTGCACAAGGCGCACCTTTAATCCACTTTGCTAAGAGCGCTTTGTCAGTAGTCATACTTAAATCCAACGGCAAAAATACTGCGCTACCAGAGCCAGTCATTCGTGCTGTGCCCATTGCTTGAACTTCTAATCCTTGTAAATAACGTAAAGCCTTTTTAACAGCGGGCGCGAGGCTCGTGACTACTGGTGTAAAGACATTGTGATAGGGCGTAGTGAGCGTTTGCACATAATCATTACACTGATTTTTGATGATTTCACTAGATAAGGTAGTAATATTTCGTTGCAGTTTGGGATGCGCAAACAGCTTGGCAGTATTGACGTGTGCATCAGGCGTTAAGATTAAATACTGCTGCTCTGGTAAATCAATGGCGGTCAGTTCCTCACCAATACCCATCGCAATTGCATCTTGCCCAAAGATAAATATAGGCACATCTGCGCCCACTTTCACACCGATTTCTATAAGCTGATTTTGATCAAAGTTAAGCTGCCAAATCTCATTTAATGCCAGTAAAGTAGTAGCGGCATTGGATGAGCCGCCACCCAATCCTGCGCCCATCGGTAAATGCTTGTCTAGGGTGATCTTTACTAATGGCAGCTTTTTGGATTGTATGGCAGACGCTAGCAATGCATGTGCTGCTTTAAAGATGAGGTTGTCTTCTATACTGGTCGTTATCGATTCCGCGCCAGTCAGTGTGAGTAGTTGATGACAAAGCCTTGTAGAGTCTAACTCATTATTACTGCTATCAATATTACTGGTATCAATAACGACTTCACTGTTTACTGAAAAATGCAGATAATCGCCCCAATCGAGCAGGCGAAACACAGTTTGTAAGTCATGATAACCATCAGCACGCTTACTCACGATGTGCAAAAACAAGTTAATTTTTGCGGGCGATAAGCGAGTGATAGTAGTATCAGAAAAATGGATTAAGTTTTTACTCATAATGTTCTGTCATTGCCATCGGTTTTGGTAATCCGTGGTGGTTTGGTAAATGATTTAGGGTTTTTCGATGGCTGCCTAATACCGGTCTAATAACTGCTTAGTGATTAATGGTCATCACCACTTTATTGCCTTGAGGCTGCACAGCGCTGATTTTGCTAGGTAGCTTGTCAGAGCCTTTGTAGGTAAAGCTGGCACTCCAATCACCGTTCACTGAGCTTATCAGACGGTTTTGGCCATCCATTTCTGGTGCGCTGTCTGAAGGTGCAGGGTTACCTGATATCCAATAAGGCATTTGCGAGATAGGTGCTTGCCAGCCAGTGGCTTTTTTCAATAACTCTTCAGGATCGTCAGCGGTCAATGTGCCTGTTTTTTCACTGACTAGAGTGGCAGTTTGACCATTGTATTCAATGTTGGTCTTGCCAATACCCAAGGCGCCAATTAGCTCAATTGCAAATCGGTCATCTTGTTGTCCCCAAGCATAAAATGCACTACCACCTTGAGCGCCTGTGGTGTCATTGGCGGGCGTTGTAACACCGATTTTGCCAGTGATATTAAAACTTTCAAGCTTTTGAGGTTGATTTTGTACAGTAGTCATTGGTTGGTTGGTCGCATTAGCCGTTTTTAATGACTGACAGCCAGAGGTTATCACGAGTGCGGCAGTCATGGCACTGAATAGAGCGAACTTATTAAGCTTGTAAGAGGGTGTTGATAATGACATGTGATTTTCCCAATAATGACCAAATTTATTAGCTTAAATGTTATTTGTTACTCAGTTATGCGCCGCTGTTAGCTTCTTATACGTGCCTTGTAAGCGAAAACCTAAAAGTTGCAGACTCTTATACTCTCATATTAGGGCGTGTTGAACATTCAAATGTGGTGCTGGCAGTGACTATTTTTTAGACAATATGCAGTGAAATTTTTGATGCCTAGTCATTCTAGGTGAAACAATTTCGCCATATATTGGCAAAAAAGAGTACTGCCCCGAAGGGCTGATGCTAAAATCACCCCAAACGTTGTTGCAAACCTAGCTAAGGTCTCGACATTATCGGCGGCTTGCGCCTAGTTTAGTGCAATTTTAGCGATCAGCAGCCCTAATATTTGAATGTTCAACACGCCCTAATACTAATACAGTTGCGTACGGTCATTGATATTATGCTGACCAAATGAGAAACGCTGCTGCAAGTCTGCTAGTAATGACTCAACTTTTTCATTGTTACCTAAGCCTTGATAAGCACGAAGTAGTAAAGCTCCTGAGCGTAGGGTCGGCAGTACATCATAAGGTGTCTGTAGGTAGTTGATAACTTGTTGGTAGTTTTCGTTGGCCAGCGCATTGCTTGCTAGGACGTTGAGTGCTTGTAGATGTAGCTCATTGTCATAACGTGGGTCATCGTAGCGAATTTGAATGATAGCTGTTGCTAGCTTGAGACCTTGCTCAGAACTGCTTTGATTGGCCAATAATAGCTGAGCATAGCTGAGCTGATACGATAAATTACTAGGATCTAATGCTTGCAAGTGATTGAGCAGTGTGCGTTTAATGACGTAATCATCTTTGTCATCCAACAGTTGGATACGGGCAAACAGCAACATCTCATTATTAGGAGATTGACGAGCGGCTTGCGTTAATAGACGCAGGGCATCGTCAGGCTTATTTTGCTGCCGTAAAATATCTGCTTGCATCACGAAGGTATCTGGTGCAAAAACACTGAAGTCTTTTCGCAGTTTTTTTAAGGTTGCTATTGCCGCTTCGGTATCGTCATTGAGTAAGTCAAGTGTAACTACTTTTCTACGAGCTTCTAACACTAAATCTTCTTGCATGACGTTATTAAGATAGTATTTAGCCTGTTCAAAGTTATGTTGGCGCTCGGCACTGATACCGAGATAGTAATAAGCTTGATCCAGATACGCTTGGTTTTTTGCGAGCATATTAAGTAATTGGTCCGCACTATCATACTTTTCGATATCCAAGCTTACCAGTGCTGCTAGCAAGGTAATTTCGGCATCATCATTAAAATGCTCGTGTGCATCGAGCAATAGTTCCCATGCTTCTTGGCTTTGTTTTAAATCTAGCAAATAGCGAATTTCATACAGATATAAGCTTTTACTGTCTGGATTACGCAAGCGTGCTTGACTGATGTAGTTGACAACCGTTTCAGCGGTTACGATTTTGCGCAATATGTCAGCCTTCAGTGTGATAAAAGGTACGTAATCCGGTTGGTGTTCTAGAGCACGGTTGATATGGATAATGGCACTCTCAGGCTCATTAAATTGGTAAAGCAAACCGGCTTTTAACACAGAGAGTGAAGCATTTTGTTCGCTATCAAGTGGTTGCAGTGCCGCCAGTAGTTCACGTTTGTCTTGATCGTTATTGGGATAAATACCGATAAGAATTTCGCTGAGATCTGCTCGAGGGTCATAACGTAAAATACGGTTTAAGGTTTCGCCAGCGAGTAGGTAGTCGTGGGCGCGTAGGGCTAAATGCGCCACATAAAACCAAGCGGGAACGTGATCAGGGTTTTGATCTTGCCACGTTTTGGCAAACTGCAATGAGTCTTCAATTCTTTCATTACGCAAAGACAAACTAAGTGCTCGCTCAAATACTGCAGTCGCGTCTTCTTTAAAGGATTGCTGCTTATAAATAGTTATTGCGCGTTGTTTGTCATCACGATCGGCTGCAAACTCAGCATCTAGTAGTGCATATAAGCTTGGTTCTTGTAGCTCAGGTTGCCACAAGTTTGTTGGCGCTAAGCCATTAACGTTATCAACCTTTCCTGTAGACTGTGTGCTTGAATGAATCGTTGTATTAATATCTATTGTTGCGTTATCTAACACACTGTCATTTTGGATAGCAGTTGCTATTTTGGGTGTGTTTGTTTCTAGTAAGATATTCGATGGACTGGCGTGGATAGAAGAAGAGCCCAAGCATAGGCAAACGGCCAACGATAGTGTTAGCTTATAACGTTGGCACAGACGTTCAATAATGCCATGCCATAAAGCACGAAGGTTAAATTGGTCGTCATGCGCAAGTTTTGATTGAAATAATGACCCAAAGAAAATCATAGATAACCGTGTTTGCCCATTGTGTACCTATGCTGATAAGAGAATTATCTTGTCAGCGCTGCAGAGTAATTGTTGGTAACGAGTACCGATGATAAGCATTATAAGAGTAGATGGATGATATAAACAATAGTGGCCGTGTTACTCAAATATTGGTAGTAATTTTTCTACTGACTACTGTTTAGCAAAGTATGGCTTTCTGACTATTTGTATTGGTTGGCATACTATGGAAATATAACAAGTTAGCGTGGAAGAGGCGAATAGTTTATGTCAGTTTTTATAAACATTTGCTAAAACATAAATATTGGATTTACCAATCATATGAGTGGTTGATTTGTTACATGTATGCCCAGATACAATCAAATAGTTATCATAGATGGGTGAGTGTTAATTAAAGCCAGCAATAATGATATAATGAGCGATTTTTAGGGTACTCCTTTCAACGTTGTCACTCAAAACTGTCTTTTCAAAATAATAAGATAGTGGGGTTGGCAGGTGAGCGTCATTTTTATGGTCTATCAATAATGAGATTAGTGGTCATCGGAGTCAATCACAAAACTGCACCAGTCGCTCTAAGAGAGCGCTTGGCGCTAGTAGGTGACGATGTGAATGTCGCGCTCAAACAGTTAGAAGCATTAACAGACGGTAGTGTAATAGTTTCCACCTGTAACCGAACTGAGATTTACGCCCTAGTACCACAGACCTTGGCCACGTCAAACCCAGCTTCGCAAGCGTTGGTTTCCCCTTCCGCAGGTGCGCAAGTAACAAATCCTGCTATATCGCCAGTTTCTAATAATGGCTTTAGTAGCAGCGCCACGTTATCTTCTGCTGCCATTAGTGCTCATATTATCAAAATTAAAACATGGTTGGCTACTTTTAAGCAATTGTCTCTTACTGAGGTTGACCCATACCTTTATGTGCATCGTGATACCCACGCATTGACTCACTGGCTCCGAGTCGCTGCTGGGCTAGATTCTATGATATTAGGTGAGCCACAGATACTGGGGCAAATTAAGCGCTCGGTACACCTTGCACAAGAGGAAGGAACGTTGAGTAATCAGCTTGGTTGGGTCGTCGACCAAGTGTTTGCTGCTGCGAAGCGTGTGCGTAATGAAACCAAAGTGGGTGCCCAGGCGGTTTCGCTCAGTTATGCAGCCGCCAAGTTGGTCACACAAATATTTGATGACTTACCCAGTCGTACTCTACTGGTTGTTGCCGCAGGTGAGATGAATCGACTAGTAGCCACTCATATCGCAGGTCTTGGCGTTGGGCGCGTTATTATCTGTAACCGCAATCCTGAGCGGGCGGAAGCATTGGCGGCGGAACTGCGTAATCCTAATCGCCGTGTGGAAGTCCGAACCTTGCAAGAGCTGCCGCAAGTATTGGCGGATGCTGATATTGTGAGTAGTTGTAGTGGCAGTATGGATTTGTTAATTGATAAAACCATGACTGTGCAGGCGCTAAAGCATCGTCGTTATCAGCCTATGTTGATGATTGACTTGGCTGTACCACGAGATATCGACTCGACCATTAGCCGTATCGATGATATTTATTTGTATTCTGTCGATGACCTGCAGCATGTCATTGCGGGTAACATCGAGCAGCGCAGGCAAGCAGCTGTAGATGCGGAGTTACTGGTCAGTCAGTTGGTCGTTGAGATGGATCGTCGCTTTCAAGTGCGCCAAGTCGGTAAAGATATTGAGCAGTATCGATCGTGTACGCAAGGTCAGGTAGATAAGCTATTACATGAGTCCTTAGCTCAATTGCAGCAAAACAATGCCACTCCCGAAGCAATCATCACTGAGCTGTCACGCCGTCTGACTCAGACATTGACACACGCACCATCGAAGCTGATGCGCAAGGCTGCCCGAGAGGGTGATAGTGAGCTGCTGGATTTTGTGGTGTCGGGACTGCAAGATGCGCATCGCAGTCATCGATAGCCGCTATTTATTGATCAGGTAACTTATCAAAACCTCTTGATATGAACTGGCGCAAGTCATCGCATAAACATATCGTTGTCAACCTATATTATCAGTGCTAATATCAAGCTGTTATGAGCATATTAAGTGATGATAATATGTCAAAACTTGCTAATGGTCATGTGCTAGAAGTTTTAGTGCCAGCTAGATCTCTACCTGTTCATCTCATTAATACCCCATAACTCTCGTTATCAATCTACCACCGTGTAGCATCTATAACGGCGCATCTATCTTTATGTAACTTGATTTAAAGTTAATAAAACGAATGCGTAAAAGACATGGTTACCAACGGCAATAGCACTAGGATAAAGTGCTATATCGTCAACCCTGCATCATACTCTCGATTATTACTCGATATTATACCAAATCCAAAAAGCACGATTAGCCGCATCAAACTTGCTTAATCTATCATGCGTAGTACTTCCTCTCGCTACTCTAATTTTTGTGAATGGTAGGCGTATACGATTAATATTGGCTAGAGTTGTTTAGAGAGTGTTTGAATTTTAGTGTCTACTTTTTGATATTTGGATTTTATTTTCTGAATTTTTTTTGTAGCCAATCATTAAGAATTATTAAATTACCTAACAATAAACTAGGAGTGTCCCATGACTGCATTACGCCAAGATATTGATCCAAACGGCTTATTAGAATACTCAGTGGTCTATACTGACCGTGCCCTTAATCACATGTCGAAAGTCTTTCAGCAAGTGATGAATGACTTATCTAGTGAGCTGAAATCAGTGTATAACGCTGATGCTGTTGCTATCGTTCCTGGTTCTGGTACTTCTGGTATGGAGGCCGTAGCACGCCAATTGGCAAATGATGAAGATTGTCTGGTCATCCGTAATGGTTGGTTTAGCTATCGCTGGACGCAAATCTTAGAAAAAGGCAAGATTGCCAAGTCGACCACCGTATTGACTGCGCACCGTGAAGAAGGTGATACGCCAAAACCATTTTCACCTGTTGATATTGATGAAGCGGTTGCTAAGATTAAAGCAGAAAAGCCAGCAGTCGTATTTGCCCCACACGTTGAAACCTCATCAGGTATTATTCTGTCAGCGGATTATATTAAAGCATTAAGTGCTGCCGTGCATAGCGTAGGCGGTTTATTGGTCATTGACTGTATCGCGTCAGGTTGTGTCTGGTTGGATATGCAAGCTTTAGGTATCGATGTTCTTATTAGCGCGCCACAAAAAGGTTGGAGTAGTACGCCGTGTGCTGGTTTGGTCATGTTAAGCGATGCTGCTGTCAAAAAAGTAGACAGCACGGAGTCTGATAGCTTTAGCCTAGACTTGAAGCAGTGGTTAAATATAATGCGTGCCTATGAGAACGGTGGCCATGCTTATCATGCGACCATGCCAACGGACAGCTTGCGTCAGTTCCGCGATACTATTTTAGAAGCCAAAAAAGTTGGTTTTGATACATTGTGTGATGCGCAGTGGGAACTGGGCAATCGTATTCGTCAAGTCTTTGCCGACAAAGGTATCGAAAGCGTGGCGGCGAAGGGATTTGAAGCGCCAGGTGTTGTCGTGGTTTATACCGACCGTGATGATATGCATAAAGGTAGTGCGTTTGCAGCAGCAGGTATGCAGATTGCGTCTGGTGTACCACTTAAAGTGGGTGAGCCTGATAATTTTAAGACCTTCCGCTTGGGCTTATTCGGTCTAGACAAATTAACTGATGTTGATGGTGCGGTTTCGCGTTTTGAGTCAGTACTTGATGAAGTATTGGCTGAATAGTAAGTAAGTTTTTTAGGTTATACCAATCCCAAAAAATACGATTAGCGGTGTCAAACTTGTTTAGTCTACAGTGAGTAGCACTTGCACTCGTTTTCCTTGCTACTCTAATTTTTGTGCATGGTATTAGATAGGTTTTTTAGAATAAAAGAGTACTGAGCCACAGCATTATGCTAGGTTCGGTATTTTTTGGCTTTTTATTATATTTTATAATATAATGTATTTATATAAATTAATTATTGAAGTCTGTTTCTAATAAACATAAGACTGGGTAAACAATATGAATATACAGATAGACTGGCAAGCATTTACGCCAATTTCCTTGGTAGGTGGTCTAATACTAGGTGTGGCAACGGTCATATTGCTGCTCGGTATCGGACGTATTGCAGGCATTAGCGGTATTTTTTCTAGCTTGTTGAAGCCCAAGCGCGTAGAGATGTGGCAAGTGCTATTTATCGTAGGTCTCATCGTCTCGCCAATCTTATATAGCATCGTCAAACCGTTGCCTGAGGTGGCAATCAGCAGCTCTTTGCCATTATTAATTGGTGCAGGGTTGTTGGTTGGGTTCGGGACACGTTTGGGATCTGGCTGTACTAGTGGCCACGGTATCTGTGGTAATGCGCGCTTGTCTCCACGTTCGATGGCAGCAACGGCGACTTTTATGTTTTTTGGTATTGTGACGGTTTATATCGGTCGGCAGATTTTAGGCTTGATTTAGAAAAGGCAAAGACCGTATTTAGCTGTATTGATAAGAAGCTGTATTGATAAGAAATAATAGCGAGAAACGACAATGTTAAAAAATTTGATTGGATTAGTGGCAGGGTTGCTGTTTGGCTTTGGATTGCTAATATCTGGTATGACTGATCCTGTGAAAGTACAAGGGTTTCTAGATATCTTTGGTGCATGGGATATCTCCCTTGCATTGGTTATGGGCGGTGGATTAATCGTGGCAATCGTTGGTGTGCAACTTGCCAAGCGCCAACAGACTAGCTGGATCGGTACAATGATAGAACTGCCGAGCAAAACGGTGATTAATAAAAAGCTCCTCATCGGCGCGATGCTGTTTGGTATCGGTTGGGGTTTGGTGGGTATCTGCCCAGGACCAGGTATTGTGCTGCTTGGCACAGGGCAATGGCAGGCTTATGTCTTTATCCCCGCCATGATCATCGGTATGTTGATTTATCAATGGCTTGAGCCCAAACTGGGCTGATAGATGAGTTCTCTATAAACTAGCGCTCAAACAGCCTCGCTTAGTCTACTATTTGGAGTGCTTTTACTTGGCTTCTTTATCTCCAAATTATATTGAACCAATTACAGTATAAATAGGTTAGGGCGTGTTGAACATTCAAATGTGGTGCTGGCAGTGACTATTTTTTAGACAATATGCAGTGAAATTTTTGATGCCTAGTCATTCTAGGTTAAACAATTTCGCCATATATTGGCAAAAAAGAGTACTGCCCCAAAGGGCTGATGCTAAAATCACCCCAAACGTTGTTGCAAGCCTAGCTAAGATCTCGATATTATCGTCGGTTTGCGCCTAGTTTGGTGCAATTTTAGCGATCAGCAGTCCTAACATTTGAATGTTCAACACGCCCTAGTGTTCGCAAAAAAGGTCAGCTATATATAGCTGACCTTTTTATGAGTTGTAATTTAATAAATTACCGCTTTATTGAGCGCTAGCCGTGACTTTTGGTGTTTCGTGTGCCAATGATTTGGCTGCATGGCGCAGTTCAAATTTTTGTACTTTACCAGTACTGGTCTTTGGTATTTCAGCAAAGATAATATATTTTGGTACTTTAAAGCTTGCTAAATGTTGCTTGCAATGTTCCATCACGGTGTCGCGTTGTAAAGTATTGCCTGCATGAATTTCAATAAAGGCAACGGGTACTTCACCCCATTTATCATGTGGTGCGGCAACGACGGCACAGCTTTCAATTTCAGGCATTTTATACAGAACATTTTCGACTTCGATACTAGAGATGTTTTCACCGCCTGAGATGATGATGTCTTTAAGCCTGTCCATGATTTTGATGTAGCCATCAGGGTATTTGACACCCAAGTCACCCGTACGAAACCAGCCATCAGCAAAGGCATCTTCGGTGGCTTTACGGCTTTTAAGATAACCTTTCATCACCATATTACCACGCAGTGCTAGCTCGCCCATCTCTTCACCATTGGCTGTGACGGGCTCAGTGGTACCTTGTTTGAACACTTCAAATCCCGTCATGAGGTGAGATATTACCCCTTGGCGTGATTTTTTCTGGGCACGAGCGGCGACATCTATCTCATCCCAGTCTTCTTGCTCTGCACAGACCGTCACTGGCCCATATACTTCTGTGAGGCCATAAACGTGAGAAATATGAAAGCCCATTTTCTCCATTGCCGCTAGCATGGTTTCAGATGGTGGTGCCCCAGCGACCCAGCCATTGACTTGATGGGTAATCGCCTGTTTATATTCAGGTTTGCCGCCTGCAATCATATTATGTACCACAGGTGCTGAACAATAATGGCTGACTTTATACTTAGCAATCAGCTGTAAAATCAAGTCTGCATCTATCCTGCGCAAGCAGACATTGACACCAGCACGCTCTGCAATAGTCCACGGAAAACACCAACCATTACAATGAAACAGTGGTAGCGTCCAGAGATACATCGGATGCTTGGGCATATCCCAATCTAAAATATTAGAGACGGCATTTAGTGTGGCACCACGATGATGGTAGACCACCCCTTTGGGCTTGCCTGTTGTACCAGAGGTATAATTCAGTGCAACCGCGTCCCATTCGTCTAATGGTTTTTCCCAGTTGTCTAAACTGTCAGCGCTAGCAACCAATTCCTCATAGCTCATTTGTCCAAATCGTTCGACCTTGATGGCAGTGTCTGTCGCATGAATGACGATTAAGTTGGGAAAAGTTTCATCGATAATCTCGGCATACTCAGCAAACTCACTGTCTAAAATGAGAACTTTAGCCTCTGAGTGCTGCAGACAAAAGGTGAGGGCATTGATGTCGAGTCGGGTATTTAAAGTACAGAGCACGCCACCTGACATGGGTACGCCAAAGGCACATTCGATCATCGCTGGCGTATTCGGCATCATTACTGCCACCGTATCATTTTTATCAACCCCCAGTTTGCGTAGTCCATCAGCTAACTGCCTGCAACGATCATAGGTCTGTTGCCATGTTTGAGTAAGGTTGTTGTGTTCTAGATCGTCGTAGATGATGGCAGTCTTGTCAGGGTACACCTGCGCACTGCGAATAATGAAGTCAATAGGGGTTAGTGGTTGATGGTTGGCCGCATTTTTGCCAAGACCAGTGTGGAAGTCTGTCATGAAGATAATCCTTTATCCTGTTTTTTAAATTCGCTAATATCTTAGTCGCGGTCAGCGCTATGGTCGAAGGACCAAGCCCGTGCTAATTCTAATCGACGGTATCAGCATCTAATGATTATAAACGGTCATAACAGACAATTGTACTGATTTTTTGGTGTTTATTTAACCAGTTACTGTAGAGGTGTCTACTGTCGTTAATATAATGTCCACTCACCAGTCGTTTGTCTGCATAGCTGACAATAATAGCGGTGTGTTAGGATATGAGTCATGTTACGTCCCGCAAGCCATTCATAAGGAAAATGATATGTCAGCCAGCCGCACTGCCACGCCGATTGAAACTGCCAATACCAACCAATACTATCCACATTTATTTGAACCACTCAATTTGGGTTTTACGACGCTTAAAAACCGTATGGTTATGGGTTCTATGCATACAGGACTTGAAGATCGTTTTTATAATTACGGCAAGTTGGCAGCATATTTCGAAGAGCGTGCAAAAGGCGGCGTGGCGATGATGATTACAGGTGGTATCTCACCCAATCGCGAGGGGTGGTTGCTCCCTGCGGGTGGTACCATGAACACCAAAGCCGACGTTATGAACCATCAACGTGTGACCCGTGCGGCTCATAAGCACGACAGCAAAATCATTATGCAAATCTTGCATAGCGGGCGTTACGGTTATCATCCTTTTGTACTGTCATCAAGTCCGATTAAATCGCCAATCTCACCATTTAAACCGCGCAAGATGAGTATTAAAAACATCGAGCAGACGGTAAAAGACTACGCTCGTTCAGCCAAGCTTGCCAAGCAAGCAGGGTATGACGGTGTCGAAATCATGGGCTCAGAAGGGTACTTGCTCAACCAGTTTTTATCGCGTCATGTGAATCAGCGTGAAGACATTTACGGCGGTGATATCCACGGCCGTATGAAGTTCGCTGTTGATGTGGTCAAAGCGGTTCGTGCCGCTGCCGGTGAAGATTTTATTATTCTATTCCGTCTGTCAGTGATTGATTTGGTCAAAGACGGTAACGTCATGGACGAAGTCATCACCGTGGCAAAAGCGCTAGAAGAAGCAGGCGTGACCATCATGAACACTGGCATTGGCTGGCATGAAGCGCGTGTTCCGACCATTGTCACGAGCGTACCACGGGCAGCCTTTGTTGATTTTACCGCTGAAATCAAAAAGCATATTAATATCCCAATGATGGCGGCCAACCGCATCAATATGCCAGAAACAGCGGAAGACATCGTCGCTAAAGGTCAAGCTGATATGATTCAAATGGCGCGTCCATTCTTAGCTGATGCCCATTGGGTCAATAAAGCTAAAAATGGTCAAGCGGACCGTATTAATACTTGTATCGCCTGTAACCAAGCCTGCCTCGATCACACGTTCGAAAACAAACGCTCAACGTGTCTGGTCAATCCTCAAGCTTGTCATGAAACTGAACTGGTCTATAAAAAAGTTAAAAAACCTAAAAAGGTAGCGGTTATCGGTGGCGGTGTCGCAGGTATGTCAGCGGCACATGTGGCAGCGCTGCGTGGTCATGAAGTGACATTGTTCGAAGCTAAAGATGTCTTGGGCGGTCAGTTCAACTATGCCAAAGTCATCCCTGGTAAAGAAGAGTTCTTTGAGACCATTCGCTACTATATCAATGAGCTTGAGCATTTAGGTGTTGAGATTCAACTCAATACTAAGGTTGATAAAGCCATGATCGAACAAGCCAAGTTTCATCACGTCATCGTGGCAACAGGTGTCGTGCCTAGAAGCCTAGAAGGTAAATTAGAGGGTGCTGAGTTACCACAAGTGATGAGTTATGCTGAGCTGCTCTCTGGCGAGAAATCAGTTGGCAATACTGTAGCTGTCATCGGTGCTGGTGGTATTGGTTTTGATGTCAGTGAATATCTAACCGCTAATCATGGCCAGTCGCTGGATGAAATTGGCCCTGATGCGCTAAAAGATCCAAGCTATCGCACCACACCGCAGTCTATTAGTGAGTGGCGTGAAGAGTGGGGCGTGACCAATGATGTCAATTATCAAACGGATGGTGGTTTGGTTAAGCCTGAAGCCATTAAACCTGTTCGCCAAGTTTACCTCATGCAGCGTAGCAAAGGCCGCTTGGGTAGTGGATTGAATAAAACCTCTGGTTGGGTGCATCGTGCGCATATCAAATCACACGGCGTCATCCAAGTCGCGGGTGTGCAGTATGACAAAATCACCAACGAAGGTATTTGGGTCACCAACAGTCAAGGTCAAAGCCAGTTATTACGTGTTGATAGCGTTGTCGTCTGTGCTGGTCAAGAGTCTGTTGTTGAGCTGATGCCAAATGTCGGTGATGCACCAGATGCGCAGTATCACTTAATCGGCGGTGCTAAGCTAGCAGCTGAGCTAGATGCCAAACGTGCGATTCGTGATGGGGCTGAGGTTGCGGTTGGGATATAAATATTAGATCAAAACATAAAGGTGGCGAGGTTGTTTACCTTGCTGCCTTTTTTGTATAAAAAACCTGCCGATTTGAAAATGTTCAGCGAAGTCTAATTTTAAATTAGCAAACCTAACTCACCCCACGTTTCAACACAATCCCGTCAAAATACCCTCGCATACCGCAGTGCAGTTTTCTATATTGGTCGTCCATGTCTCTTAATAACAATTGATTCTTACCTTGATAAATTGCTGGATATAAACGCAGATCAACGCTTTGATCTGGCTGATCATCGTTTATGACCCAATGATTCTCTGACCATATGGCTTTGCTTTCTCCCAAATCACAGATATGCGCATTGGTAAAAATCAAAACGCCCTCGATAATGGAAAGGTGAGGCTTATTAGCGACACTATGAATTGATACCGTGTTTGTTGCTTCTCCTGTATCTTCCCATTTCTGCGTTTCTGAATTATATATTGAGATTTGAGAGGTTTGAGAAAAATCCCCAAAGGCACTTTTGCTCGGTAAATCAGAACGACTTAGCTCATCTGAAAAACTCCAAGCCACACCGTAATTGGTTTGCTCTTCGATATATTCTTTATACTCGCGTATCAGACATTCTTCACTTTTACAGGTATCACGCTGAAACATGAGCCATGTGCGTTGATTCGCAATAGTTCTATTTTTAAAAGCTGTGCTGTCTTCATAATCAGAAGAAGTAGCAAGATTGCTTTTATATTTTTTTGCCATTGTGTCATCAAGCTTAGAAAGCTCAGGACTTTTGCAAATGGTTTTTTCTACCCAAGTAGCAGCTTTGTTGCAATCAAAACTTGCTGCATTTGCAGGCGTAGATAGTAGGCAAGTACCCAAAATACTTAGTATCGCTACGAGTAGATTTTTCATAGTGTTCTCATTGCTAGAAGATGTTTTTGTAAATGGCTTAATATCTAATCTAGAGACTTCCTAACAGCTTTCTTAATAATAGACATAAGTATATCATTATGACTATACAGTATCTTAAAAGAGACATTCATGAGAAAAAACGAATTTCTATTCGGTGATGTGACATTTAAATGGGGTGATAAGTTATCTGATATAAAAGCTCAGCTTCCTGAAAAAGATACGGTAACTCGCTCTTATGAAGAAAGTTATATGCCTAAAATAGTAACTATAAAATTAGCTAAGTTTTGGTCTCTCAACGTTGCTTACTGTCATTTTAGTGCAGCAGATGACGACCGATTGATTGATTCAATATGGATCAATATCCCAGCACAACTATTTAATAGGCAACAGGTTATTAAAAAACTTATAGCGTATTTAGGTCCGGGGTCAAACTATTTCTCTGATAGCCATTACTATAGTGATAATGTAGTAGAGCACTGTGAATGGGCATTTGATAATTGTGTTATTGGCGTTAGCATGTATGGCGGTGTACGAGAGGAAGATAACGAAAAAATTATTGGCTCTTTATCTATATCGTTAAGTGATATAGATCTTTTAGATTCCTTGTACTCAAAGCCTATACGTGAGCTGGAGTCTGAAATGGCTGATCAGGTTGATATGAGTACTATTGAGTCTTTTCAGACAAAGCAAGCACAAAGTATGCCTCGATCAAGAGAAAGAGAGGAGTTCCCAAACCATCCTGCTGCTTTCGTCATCCGAGCATTCGATGGATTACACAAAGAGGCACTGTTTCAAACGCCATTAGCAGTTCAATCAGTTATCACGGAGTCTGAAGTTTGTACGTGGCAATCTACGATAGGTGACTATTATTTATCGAACTACTGGCAAACGGTACAACTAGAGAATGATATTTTTTCTAAGTGGACCAATCTATTACCTACTAAGTCTGCTGGCGTCTGCTATGTTTCGATAGGAGGTTTGCTGATCGTTGATGAAGATAGTCGACCCGAGACCAAGATATTCGTCAGACATATCGAAAAGATCATTAAGTCTAAGATGGAGTATCACGAAGCATATGACTGTTAGGTTACCTAAGTTGATATCTAATAGAACGATCTCTATTCGCTCAAGCTGCCCTCAAGATCACCCAATGTGAGACCCGTTTCTTGAGTGCTGTAGATAGTAATGCCTGTATCGTCGATTTTATCATTCATGACTAATCTACCGATGCGATTGCTGGCTTCTTGGTTGCCTTGATCAGCTGCCTTTTGATACCACTCAAAAGCTGTGTCATAATCTTGCGGCACGCCGTTGCCATTCTCGTAGAGACCACCGATGTTAAGTTGTGCTAAATCTAAACCTTGATCAGCGGCTTTGGTATACCACTCTAAAGCCTTATCATAGTCTTGCGGTACGCTGTAGCCGTTTTCATAAAAAGTGCCAAGATTATTTTGGGCATCAAAGTCTCCATTGTCAGCTGCCAATGTATACCATTCAAAAGCTGTGTCACAGTCTTGCGGCACACCATAACCGTTCTCATAGAGACCACCCATATTAAGTTGTGCTACACCTACCCCTTGATCAGCAGCTTTTTTGTACCATTCAAAAGCTTTATCATAGTTCTGATCTACGCCTTTGCCAAAATAGTATAGTGAGCCTATATTATTTTGATCCTCAAAGTCTCCATTATCAGCTGCTAACAAATACCATTGCATTGCTTTTTCATAGTTTTGATCAATGCCTATGCCGTTTTCGTACATAACACCAAGATTAAATTGAGCATCAGAGTACTTCTGGTTAGCAGCTTTTTGAAACAGTTCAAAAGCTTTATCATAGTTTTGAGGAACCGAGTCGCCCTCATAGTAGGCTAGTCCGAGTTTATATATTTCAGCAGGGGTGCTTTGATTAGATAATATAGGTGTGTTTGAAGACTCCGCTGAACAAGCAGCAGTTATCAAACTACTGGATAGCAGTGTCGTTAGTAGTAAAGGCTGAATTAAAGGTGTGATTCTTTTTTGATACATTAAAACTCCAGTAGAAAATACTATTTAATCGGCTGATTTGGACTCACTTGCTCATACGTTTTACCTTCTGGTACGGGTATGCAATCGACCTCTTTTTGAAATTTATCAACCAACACATGGCGCCAAAATAGATACGTCAGCTGACTCAGCTTCAAAGTCAAGCTTCTCGTTTAGACACTCTATTTTTTCGACTAACTGCTGCTCTTCTTCCTTGCTTAAACGCTGCTCGTTTTTATAATCTATCTTAGAATAACGGTTGAGAGCAAGCGCTACACCATACTCTCTGTCTATTCTATATCTTAAGTAATCTAATTCAACAGTTTTCATGCTTGTCTCTTTTGGCATGTCGTTTATATCACTTGGAGTACATTTACAGATTGTGAATGAAGAACTAATATACGCTAATATTAAAGCGTCTCCTGATTTTACCAATACCCTCGGAGAGGGATAGTAAATGGAGCCTGTACTATATTCGTACCATGCCTTACTATAATTTTTTTTGGTAAAATTTATATCTCCCTTTTTACTAAGCTCGAGTAAAAATTGATAATTTCTTGCTTTTTCATCAGGACTCATGGGTTTCTTCCATTGTTTTACAAAGTGACGTAGAACGGCTTCATTATCTTCACGTTCGTCAACTACTTGCTCTTTTTCTTCTATAGTTTGCTCATTATTTATTTTTGAGCTGTCATGTTTTTCAGTAGGAGCATCACTGGCCTGATCCTGATTAGGATCATTGTTAGCCATGCAAGACGTCAGTAGGATGAGGGTCAACAGAGTGAAAACTTTTTTTTGCATTAGGTTATACCTTTCTGATTATTAGCTTACCTACGTATCGCCTATCAGTCTGCCGATGGAAGGATAGTTGTCACTCAGGTGTATAAGGATAATTAAACTCTTTTTGAAAACTTATAAAATGATCTTTCTTATCGTCTAAACCTCCAATTGAAACTATTAACAATTGCCTATCTAACTTAGAATAAGTAATTTGTTCTAAATTAGGATTATTAGAGTTTAAACATATTTTTTGCCCATCTCTCAAACTGAAATAATTTTTATTCTTGGGTTTAATCTGTATTTTGACATGATCACTTATTTCAGCATTCGGATCCAATATAGCAAGCTCTTCCATTTTAATATAATTAAAAATTATAGGATTTTCCATAACGACGGCAGAACTGAATATTGGCATAAAACATAAATCACCTTTGCTGTTTTTCGATATATCAATACTTCCTTCGATAGGAGGGCTATGCGTAGGATAGTCTTGGAAACATCCAAGAAGACTAGTTGTTGATAGCACGAATATTATTTTAAGTATATTGAATATATAAGAATTCATTACTCGATCTAAACACCTTATTCTACTTTTTCGTATCAATAATAGCATCTAGAAATTCCTTATTACTCAACTAGGTAAGGATAGTCAAATTTTTTGTAAAAAATTATCGAGATTTCATTTTTGTCATCTATGCCAGCAATTGAGACTGACAATGATTGCTTGTTTAAAGGTGTGTAAATAGTTTTTTCTAAATTAGGATTGTTAGAATTTAGACATATTTTTTGTCCATTTTTTAAAGTAAAATATTTCTTACTTTTAGGCTCAATATTTATTTTAATTCGATCCCCTCCTGTTGAGTTAGGGTCGGAAATAGTAAGATACTCCATATTTATACTCCTTAAATTTACAGATTCTTCCATAAAGGTAGCAGAGGCAAGTAAAGGCATAAAACATAAGCCACCTTTACTATCTTTTGATATTTCAATATCTCCAGTAATAGGAGGACTATGTGCACGGTTATCAAAAATGCAGCCAGATATACCAAGCGATATCAATAAAATGATTGGATTTAAAAAGTAATATGAAAAATTATTCATGAATTTAGTCATATCTTTTAATACCTTTTGAAAAAAACATTGTAAAAAGTTCACAACCAAAGTAAATAACAACTATTTCTTAATCACTGTATCTACTACTATTGAATAATGAGCTAAATATGCTTCACTACGATTAGTAGCTCTTTGCTTAACTTTATCAATAAGTCTATTCTTCATAGCCCAATAATCCGCAACAATAGAAGCTTGCTGTTCTATCTCATAATCAAGTAGATTTTTGCTTTGATCAAGTTTATATACGTACGCACCATCTCCTAATCCAATTTTACTTGGGAATTCAAAAAACAGTTGCTCGCCAATAGCACGTAAGGCAACAGTTTGACCATTCTGATACTGCCATACATGGGTCATTTCATGTATAAAGAAATGCTTGCTGGCGGCGTCTGAAGCTAGAGAAAAGTCCTTTTCATGTGCTTTTGGCGCAAAATATATATCACCTGCACGGGCAACAGGTGAACCATCCACTATATAGGACGGGTCACCAGTGATAATAGTGACAACCTTTTTGCACTTCTTACAGACGACTTTGTCCCCTTTACGAGCGACAGGAATGCCATAATGAGTGGTTTGTAAAGAGCTGGTGATGACCGTACCGCCATTGGTAAAGCCTTATATTCAAAGCCAGATTTGGGTCAGTACGTCACGGAAGTCAAATCTATTTTAGATGGTTTGGTGGAGTGATGAGGTTGTTAAACACTTTATAAATTAGTGGCTGTATGAGCTAAAAACTGTTGGCTCATACAGCTTTTATTATTATTGGCTCATATTTTCAAGATCACCCAATGTAAGACCAGTTTCTTGAGTGCTGTAGATAGTGATACCAGTATCGTCAATTTTATTATTCATGACTAATCTACCGATGCGATTGCTTGCTTCTTGATTGCCTTGATCAGCTGCTTTTTTGTACCATTCAAAAGCTGTGTCATAATCTTGTGGCACGCCGTTGCCGTTTTCGTAGAGACCACCAATAGCAAGCTGTGCTAAATCTAACCCTTGGTCAGCGGCTTTTTGATACCACTCCATGGCTTCGTCATAGTCCTGTGACACACTGTAGCCGTTCTCGTAGAGACCACCAATATTAAACTGTGCCATGGCTGAATCTCGCTCAGCTGCTTTTTGATACCACTTCAAAGCTTCACCATAGTCCTGAGTCACGCCTTCACCAAAATAATAAAGCGAGCCAATATTACTTTGCGCATCGACAGATCCATTCTCGGCGGCTAATAGATACCACTCCATGGCTTTTTGATAATTTTGATCTACGCCCAAACCTTCATAATACATAACACCTAAATCAAATTGAGCATCAGAATCTCCTTGGTTAGCAGCTTGCTCAACCCATTCAAATGCTTTTTGATAATTTTGATCTACGCCTAGCCCTTCATAATACATAATACCTAGATAATGTTTAGCAGGTGCGTAGCCTTGATCAGCGGCTTTTTGAAACAGTTCAAAAGCTTTTTCATAGCTCTGAGGAACTGAGTCGCCCTCATAGTAGGCTGCTCCAAGTTCATATATTTCAGCAGGGGTGTTTTGCTTGGAAAGTATCTCTGTATTTGATGATTCTGCTGAGCAAGCAGCAGTTATTAAACTACTGGATAGCACTGTCGCTAGTAGTAAAGACTGAATTAAAGAAGCAGTTTTTCTTTGATACATCGAAACTCCGGTAGGAAATACTATTGAATTGGCTGATTTAGACTAACCTGTTCGTAAGTTTCACCTTCTCGTACAGGTATGCAAGCTACTATTTTTTGATATTTATCAACCAATACATGGCGCCAAAATGGATACGTCAGCTGACTCAGCCTCAAAGTCAAGTTTCTCGTTTAGACATTCTATTTTTTTGACTAACTGTTGCTCTTCTTCCTTGCTTAAGCTCTGCTCTTCTCTGTAATCTGTTTTGGGATAACGGTTGAAGTCAAGCGCTACGCCATATTCTCTATATATTCCATAACGTAAGTAATCTAATTCAACAGTTTTCCTGCTTGTATCTTCTGTCATATCGTTTATATCACTTAGACTACAATTACAGATTGTGAATGAAGAATTAAGATAGCCTAGTATTAAAGCATCTCCTGCTTTCACTAATACCCTAGGGGAGGGGTAGTGAATAGATCCTGCGCTATATCTATACCAAGCTCCGCCATAGTTGCCTTCGGCAAGCTTAATATCCCCGTCTTTTTCAAGATCAAGTAAAGATTGATACTTCCTTGCTTTTTCATCAGCACTTATGGGTTCCTCCCATCGTTCTACAACGCGACGTAGAACGGCTTCATTGTCTTCACGTTCGTCAACTATTAGCTCTTTTTCTTCTATAGCTTGCTCATTATTTATTTTTGGGCTGTCATGGTTTTCAGCTGAAGCAGCGCTGGGCTTATCATGATTAGGAGTATTGTTAGACATGCAAGATGTTAGCAGGAGGAGGGTCCACAGAGTGAAAGCTTTTTTTTGCATTAGGTTATACCTTTCTGATTATTAGCTTACCTACGTATCGCCTATCAGTCTGCCGATGGAAGAGTAGTTGTCACTCAGGTGTATAAAGGTAATTAAACTCTTTTTGAAAACTTATAGAATGATCTTCCTCATCGTCTAAACCTCCAATTGAAACTATTCACAACTGCCTATTTAATCATCTGATTAATGGGTGCCTTGGTCAGTAATGCTTGTAGTTATTCTATTCATTCTATCTTCATTTCCTTTTGGTTCATATACTGCCGATAATGGCTGTAATATTTGTAGTACCTATAACTTTTATAGGCGAATAGTACGAATAACAATAGATTTTCGAAAGAGTTATTTTTGTCCCAAAATATTATTATTAAAATAATGCATATATTAGGTATAAACAGCCATAAATTATATTTTGCATAATTAATATTGCGTAGTACAAGTAAGTCTACAACGATGTTTGAAATAACTAACAAGATAAATAACATAGCAGGAACTGAGCTAGATATCAGCTGCCAAATAAATTCAAAGCCACCAATATTAGCCCTACCTGCCATTTTTTCCATAGCAGGTCCTGCGATTACAAACATAGACATGATAACGCACGTAATAAGGATAGTACCTATCGCTTGATCCTTGGATGCTTTTTTAAGATATTTTATAGCTTTCATGATTTACCCATGCATCAGTCGTTGGCAAACGCTCGTATGCTGTCATAGTTTGTCATTATATGGCCTCTTAAGATGGAAATATACCTATTAGGCAAGTGATCAGATAGGCAAGTGATCAGATTTTGGATTTAAAAGCTAATCATTCATATACAACTTTTTATATACTTGTCCGTTGTCTTTATAGTATATCGTGCAAGTTGATTTACCTATGGTTCTAGGATCAGAGACCAATAGTCTTTTGTCTTGAGTGTTTTTATATTGTTCAAAATTATTATTCTCAACATCTCTTTGCACATCGTTAATCAAGTTTCCTTCATTAATAGAATCACAAAACTCTTGCATCTTTTTTGGATAATAAGTAAAAACAAAAATAATATATAAGATATAAAAAAGTATCAGAAATATCATGATTGTTTTAATGTAGCTCCATATTTTTTTGATCATATTATTCACCTCTTATGCCGTACAGACCATCGTTTGTACCGTAGTAACCTGCTAGTAACTCATCCCAAGTGGCAGGCGACCCTCTTGTAGGCGAGATATTGTTGCCTACTAAAGATTCAGTGGTATGACCTATTAGGTTTAAGTATATTTTGTAACTTGAATATCCATAAGTTAGAACATGAAAAGTGCCCCATTGTTGATTATTTTCCCTAACTTTATACAAGGCGTATAGGTAATGTTCTGCATTTCTATCCGTCTCACGTAGCCCAGCATAAGTATTTCTATGATTACGAATTCTTTCATGAGCTAAATTAGCATTATCACTATTATCACGTAAGTATTGCATCGCCGTATCCTCACCCAAGAATCGATCCTTTGCTGCCTGCCTTTGACAGATATTTGCATAAGTCGTGCACTTGACGACTTTAGGTGTTTGATCGCTCTCACAAGTTAAGCTTTTCCTACCTAATATTATTCGTCTGCTCGTTTCGTGCTTCTGACTGTTTTTCTCAATATCTTTTAGTAACTCGTTAATACGCTGCTGTGTTATAGGCTGACTCATAATGTAACTTCCATATCTAACAAAATAGTAATGTCATGAGCTTTCGGCATCTTTGGCGTCCGTACTGTGAAGCCATTGCCATCAGTAATTCCTTTAAGCAGCTCTTTCTCATCACATAGCATCACATAAGGCACGTTTTTAAGAGGCTTTCCCGTAAAGTCATCAATCAATTGAAATTGTTCATCAAACTGTTCATCGGGCGAATTATTCATATCCGACTTCGCAAACTGCAATGGTTCTGCCTGTGCAATACTACCCACATCAAAACCCGACTCCGAAAATGCTTGCTGCATAGCAATCAGTTTTGAGCCGCAGCTGGTCATATCACCTGCACGAGCAACAGGCGCACCATCCACTATATAGGACGGGTCACCCGTGATAATCGTCACGACTTTTTTGCATTTTTTACAGACGACCTTGTCGCCCTTCCGAGCGATAGGAATACCATAATGAGTGGTTTGCGGAGAGCCGGTGATGACCGTACCGCCATGCGTCGTCTTTGCGCCAACTGTGATATAGGCTACCATATTGCTACCTTGCTTCAATGTCTAAAGTTGAGGTTTGAATACCCAATTTATGATTTATATAGCACTATCGATGATTATTAAATATCGAACTTAAGTTCATCACGCAGTATAATCTATATGGCACATATAATCTATGCCGAGCAAGCGAGGTGTTTTAGCGGTTGATTATACAGCCTAGCAGCAAGCAAAAATCTAACCTTCCATCTCATGAATCAACCATTTAGACACGTCATTCACTTGTGCTGCTACATCAGGATACGCTGTGCCGAGCTCATCAAGTTTGGTTTTAATGTCATTTTTATTGTATTTGACGCCAGTCAAGGTTTCTTTTAATCGTTCAATCAATTCAACATTTAGTGCATCAGAGAATATAACAACGTCGCGAATGACTGCTTGCTTCACATCAAGATGCAAATCGATAATGCCCCAATCAAAGCGTGTCTCAATGTGGTGGGTAAACTCAGGCGTCTTGCCAAAGCGCCAATCCCAATCTGCCATTTGCTGATAGTATTTATTCAAGGTCGGTTGCTTGGCGAGGCTGGCTTCATCTAGCGTTTCTATGGGTGCAGTGTCGCCATAATCTTTGTCGCGATAGTATTCACAAAACGCTTCGATAATAGCATCGGATAAAGTCTCGTGATTGATGTTCTCGTTAAACTTAACCAAGTTAGCGACGCGAGCACGCACGGATTTAATACCTTTGGCTTTTAGCTTAAGTGGATGAGGGTTGAGGTAATCGCCTAGCTTTTGCATGTTAGCGTTCACCAATAATGTCCCGTGATGAAAGCTGCGATCTGCTGCATGTTTAAAAGCGCTGCCTGAGATTTTCTTATTACCCACTTGCATGTCGTTACGCCCAGATAAGTCAGCCTCTATACCTAACTTTTTCAGCGCATTAATGATGATGGTAAAGTTCGCTTTTTGGTCGTAGCTATCTTTGGGTGATAAAAAAGTAAAATTGGTATTACCTAGGTCATGAAATACCGCGCCACCGCCACTCTGACGGCGTGCCAAAAACACATCATCGGCTTCCATTTTATCGATTTTGCATTCCACCCACGGATTCTGCGAACGTCCGATAACCACGGTCTCAGAATTACGCCACAAGAATAGCGTGTGCGAGTCGGGGTTGAGGGTATTAAATATCCAGTCCTCGGTCGCAAGATTGAACCAAGGGTTGGTCACGGCAGATTTTAAGATGCGAAGTTTCATTTTTTGTCCTTTTTCTCAAATGTTCTTTTAAGATTTAGTGTTATGAGTACATATGAATAGCTAATATTTTAAAAACTTAAGTTTGGTATTGGTGTTATAATCGTTCGTTTTGACTTTTAGTCTCATCACGATAACTCTTACAAAGTAATGTTTTACCTATGGATTTTTCCAAGGAAACTACAGGGGCTGTTGATGACTTATATAAGAGGTCGACTATGATTATATTTTAATAAGGAAAACTTGGTTTTGGAATTATTATTTGGAGTACTACTGGCATCATTGGCTTTGTTTTTTTCCGTATCTTATATTTATGCTGACAAAAAAAGTAAAGATCAATTAAGAAATATCGATAATCCAGTCAGAAAAATAAGTGAACAAGAGAAACTATACTTAAACCTTCATATGCAAAGATTTAACTTGTCATATGCTAATGAACATTTTGATAATGTCTATCTAATAGAGGGAAAAGATGTCGTTGCTCATACCTTTGCCACGTCAGGACATACTCAAACAAAACTGCGATTAGATAACAAACATATCTATTTCCCTTATGATATGGATATCTATATTGATAATGAGGCCAATCGTATTGAAGTTGTTATTGTTAAGGGACACTGGCCAAGTTCGGCAAGAACTTACTATGCTATAGCATTAAACGTTAACGGTAGAGACCTAGCAACCAATGCTAAGTTTTTTATAGGTGCAAGTAGTACGGATACTTTAGAAGTGGTTTCACAGCGTTTAGAAACGGCTTTAGAATATGATATTCGACAAAGCAATATCATATATGTTGAGCCTGCCATTTTTCTTATTGCGACCATTCTTTTACTATTATTTGCTTCATGGTGTACAGGGATATTCTTCTATATTTATATGTTATTTGCATTAGGCAGTGCTGGGTTGACCATAAAACATGTAATTGATATCTACCAAAAACATAAAGCACCGCAACAGGTTATAACAGTAAAAGGTCATCTGTTGTTATTGAAAGTCAGGGACATAGAAACGTTACATAAAATTAGCTTATCGCTTTGCTTGAGTTCAACTTATTACCTGCATGTTCCTTACTATATTACCGAAAAATTTCCTGATTTCCTTGAGACACATGAAGATATAGAGGATTATAGTGTTGATATTACTGCTCATAAGCAATCAGGGTATATGCTATTAAGTGCTCAAGATACTCCGTCCCTAGAGGTAATGACAGAAAATAATCAACCATCAGCAGATAAGCGCGGTCTGGTCTTCTTTAGTATAATTTTCATTACTTGGTGCTATTTCAGTATTACAGATGATGTCTCGGATATGGTAGAAATATTCAATCCTACAATATACACGATCAATGA
The DNA here is from genome assembly GCF_052376215.1 of Psychrobacter sp. AOP7-B1-24. Classification (NCBI taxonomy): domain Bacteria; kingdom Pseudomonadati; phylum Pseudomonadota; class Gammaproteobacteria; order Moraxellales; family Moraxellaceae; genus Psychrobacter; species Psychrobacter sp. AOP7-B1-24. The sequence goes on along the minus strand of NZ_JBQSVL010000012.1, from coordinate 466 downwards.
TGGAACTAAGAGTTATAAGCAAGCCATAGCGACTCTTCTAATTTTAATATTATCTGCGTCTGTATTTTTTGTTACGTTCTTTTCTTTTTTTCATAAAAGTATTGCTAGGAAAAGTTTAAAGTCGCAGATTTAGTTGTATCAGTATTAGTTGACATAACCTATAGGGTTGGAAAAGTTTATTCAAAGTCTTTATTTCTAATAAACGAGCAACCAAGTCAATTTTAACCAACTTACTAGAGTGCGGTGATAAGGATATTGACTTTATTTTAGATAAGGTAAATTTATAAACAGAAAGTGGGCGGCAAGTATAGAGAAACAATCCCCATTGAGCGATTAACAAGTTATCATCGTAGTCTTTTTTCACAATACGACAGTTTTACGACTGAGACTTTTAATAACGGCGCATTTATTAAATGTAGGCACGTGCCGTTTGACGTTCAATAGGATTCATCCATGACCAAACGCG
>NZ_JBQSVL010000011.1:0-68639 GCF_052376215.1 Psychrobacter sp. AOP7-B1-24 | reverse complement strand
CCTGTACCCAAATAAAATACAGTGGTTTGATTTTTCTGGTTTTTTATTAAAAATTTTGTATGAGTGGGGTTGGCATTATTTCCTAAATTTCATGAATACAAATTTAGGGTTAAACAGCGGTGCTATCTTATTTTTAGTGTCTACATTTTTTCTTACGGTTTCTTTTGCATTGATCGCATTACAAAAGAGGTTTTATACCTTACTTCTTTTGCTGAATCCATTATTCATAGATTTTTTTTACTCTCAGATTAGACTTAGCTTTGCTATAACCTTTATATATTTATCTATTATTGCCTTTAATAAAAATAAGTTGGTGTCTTTTTTATTACTTATTCCATCTTTTTTTATACATACATCTTCATTTTTGTTTGTATTTATGTTTTATTCCGCAATTTTTTTGGAGAAAACGACAAAGATTGGAAACAGACTTAAGTTTTTTATGTCGATATTGGTTGGTGCTGCTGTAGCCTTTGTGACTGGTCCATACATGTCTGTTTTGCTCGGTAGCGTCAATGATAGAAGGGCTGAATACAATGATATGTCTTCACCTCTTTTGTATATGGTTTACTGGATAATATTGTTTTTATTTTTTATGGTTAAATACTTATCTGGAAAAACCCAGTCGTTTAATAAATATTATGTCTATATAACCATGTCGATACTGACGATGGTTTTTCTTAATGTTTTTATGAAAGGGTATTCTTCACGGTTTTTAGCAGCTTCTTTTCCGTTTTTAATTTTATCGATAAGCGGACTTAGAGGTAAAAACGATTCTATGGTTTTAATACTGTATATACTATATACCATTACCACATGGTTTTTTTGGACAACTTGATTATGAGATTTTTGATTATAGCCAGTCATCCCCCCTCACTACTAAACTTTCGGGGTGAATTAATTGCTGCGATCAATCAGGCTGGATTTGATATTGATATTGCTGCTCCAGAGTTTAAGAGCTATCCAAAAGAGCGAAGACAACTTGAAACACTAGGCTATACGGTTCATGATATTCCAATGCAGCGCACTGGTACCAACCCTATAGCAGATAGTCAGACTATGTTTGCGTTATACCGTTTAATGAAACAGATTAAACCTGACTATGTGATGGGATATACCATCAAACCTGTTATCTATGGGTTGCTAGCAGCTAAGTTGGCTGGTGTTCCTCATCGTTATGCCTTGATTACAGGTTTGGGCTACGCCTTTCAAGGGGCGGATGAGAGTACGTATCATAGAACCAATTTACAGAAGCTAATGCATAAGCTTTATGCCATGTCGTTAAGATCAGCGCATAAGGTGTTTTTTCAAAACCCAGATGATGAAGCTTTATTCAAATCGATGAAGATATTACAGCCTGCCACTCCTACCAAGGTGGTGAATGGTTCTGGAGTCGATGTGTCAGAATACAAAGTCATGCCTTTTCCAAATGATAATGCTGCTGTACCAGCACCCAGTTTTTTATTGATTGCGCGCTTGCTAGGGGCTAAAGGTGTTAGAGAGTATGCCAAGGCGGCTGAAGTGATTAAGTTAAAATATCCGCAAGCCCAGTTCAATTTGGTGGGTTGGATTGATGACAATCCTGACGCTATCCATCAGCATGAACTGGACAGTTGGATTGATGATGGTCGGTTTGAGTTTTGGGGTAAGCTGAGCGATGTCAAACCTGCCATCGCTGCCAGTTCGGTTTATGTTTTACCTTCATATAGAGAAGGGACACCGCGTACGGTATTAGAAGCGATGGCGATGGGGCGACCTATTATTACGACAGATGCACCGGGTTGCCGTGAGACCGTCAGGAATGGCTATAATGGCTATTTAGTACCAGTTAAAGCAGTCGATGAACTGGCTGCTGCTATGGAGCGTTTTATACTTAATCCAGAACTGATCATTAGTATGGGTGCATCATCACGTCAGTTGGTAGAAGAAAAGTTTGATGTAAATAGCGTCAATAAAGTTATGCTACAAGAAATGGGTTTATAGGAGCTAATAATGATTAAACGTCTATTCGATATCACCGCCGCGACTACCGCGTTAATAGTGTTATCTCCTGTATATGCCATTACTGCTTACAAGGTGAAAAAAAACCTTGGCTCACCAGTGCTGTTTCGTCAAACGCGCCCTGGACTAAATGGCAAGCCATTTGAAATGATTAAGTTTCGCTCCATGAAAGATGCGATAGATGCTGCAGGCAACCCTTTAGAAGATAGTGAGCGCCTGACTACATTTGGCAAAAAATTGCGCAATACCAGTCTTGATGAGTTACCAGAGTTATGGAATGTGATTAAAGGCGATATGAGCCTAGTCGGGCCACGTCCGTTATTGATGGAATATTTGCCTCTGTATAACGATGAGCAAAACCGTCGACACTTATCTCGTCCAGGTATTACTGGTTATGCACAAGTAAATGGTCGTAATGCCATCAGTTGGGATGAAAAGTTTAAACTCGATACATGGTACGTAGATAACCAATCACTATGGTTAGATATCAAGATTTTATTTAAAACGGTCAAAAAAGTACTAATAAAAGATGGTATCAGCGCCGATGGCGAAGCGACTATGCCCAAGTTTACAGGTTCTACAAACCAAATAAGTCAGAAGTAATATTATGAGAAAAATTTTTGCTGTCTATGGGGCAGCGGGCTGTGGCCGTAGTTTGATGCCGATAGCTGCTGAACAGTTAAAGCGACTAGATATCGATAGCCAAGTAGTATTTATTGATGATTCGTTAGATAAAGAAAGCGACATTAATAATCATCTAGCCATGAATTACGAGGCTTTCAAAGCATTGAATTTTCTCCATAAGTTTGTACTCATTGCTATTTCTGATAGTAGTATTCGCCAAGAGATTGCAGGCAATTTATTAAGAGATGGGATATCCCTATGGTCAGTACAAGATAGTACGACCCTAATCATGGATGAAGTAATAATTAGTGAAGGAGCGGCCATCAGCCCGTTCGTGACAATAGCTTCAAATGTGGCTATTGGTAAGTGTTTTCATGCCAATCTTTATAGTTATGTGGAGCACGATTGTGTCATTGGTGACTATGTCACATTTGCCCCTCGTGTCAGCTGTAATGGTAATATTCATATTCATGACCATGCGTATATTGGTGCCGGTGCCATTCTCAAGCAAGGCACACCTGACAAGCCTTTGGTGATTGGTAAAGGCGCTGTTGTGGGTATGGGAGCAGTCGTAACCAAAGACGTTCCTGCCGGAGCGGTGGTAGTAGGTAACCCTGCTAGGCCGCTACACAAAAATTAAATATTATATCGTCAGCCATAGCCATGGAATCATCTGAATCTGCACAATTTATGAATATTTGTAGTCAATGTACTTCAACAAACCCTATATTTATCAGCTCATCCATTTATCATTAAAATAACCAGTGAGGCGTATATGCTAAACACTCCGTTTTCCCCATGGCCAAGTTTTACTCAGCAAGAAGCTGATGCGGTTAGCCAAGTGCTCCTATCTAATAAAGTAAACTATTGGACAGGGTCCGAGAGTCGTGAATTTGAAAAAGAGTTTGCCACTTGGGCTGATAGCGGCTACGCCATCGCCGTTAGTAATGGTACGCTAGCGTTAGATTTGGCATTGCAGGCGCTCGATCTCAAAGCAGGCGATGAAGTGATTGTCACGCCGCGTACCTTTATTGCCAGTATTTCTTGTGTGATTAATGCTGGTGCAACGCCTATATTTGCTGATGTCGATGAAGCGACAGGCAATATCACTGCCGAATCGATTAGTGCTGTACTTACTAAAAACACTCGTGCCATCATATGTGTGCATTTGGCAGGTTGGCCATGTGATATGGACAGTATTATGGCTTTAGCTGATGCGCATGATTTATATGTAATTGAGGATTGTGCGCAGGCACACGGGGCGCATTACAAAGGTCGAAGTGTGGGCAGTATTGGTCATATTGGCGCATGGAGCTTTTGCCAAGACAAAGTGATGACCACAGGTGGTGAGGGCGGTATGGTCACCACCAATGATGAGCAACTATGGCGCAAGATGTGGGCATATAAAGATCACGGTAAAAGTTACGCTGCTGTCTATGAGACAGAGCATGCGCCCGGATATCGCTGGTTGCATGAGAGCTTTGGTACCAATTGGCGGATGACCGAAATGCAGTCTGCTATAGGTCGTATCCAGCTTGAGCGAATGGGTGATTGGACAGCCAAACGTACAGCTAATGCCCACACAATATTAGGAGCATGTGAGAAATGGGCAGAGCAGGGCTACCTAGTCGTACCTAAGTTAGAAGAGTCCCCGCAGTATTCAGATTCTAATCATGCATATTATAAGTTATACGTATATGTGCAGCCAGATAACCTACCTGAGGAGTGGTCGCGTGATCGCATCATTCAAGAGGTTAATGAGAAAGGCGTGCCTTGCTTTTCTGGTACCGCTTCAGAAGTCTACTTAGAAAAAGCATTTGACCATACAAGGTTACGTCCAGCGACTAGATTGCCAGTGGCAAAGCAATTAGGGGAGACCAGCTTGATGTTTTTGGTACATCCGACACTCACCACTGCGGAAGTTACACAAACCATCGAAGCAATCGATGAGGTGTTTGGATCAATTGCTAAATGACAACATATAGGAAGTCACTCAGATGTTAATTGAGCTTTGATAACAAAGCTCTAAATATTTATATAAGCATTCAAGTATGTAAGCATTCAAATATTATGCCACGCTAGGATTTTTAGCCGTAGGCAGGTACAATATCAGTGTCAATCATACCTTGATTAAGGATAAGACAGGCAGGCAAGCAATTGCGGCGCTGTCTTTATTTTTTTATTGTACCCTCTATTGGAGCTCCTATGTCTATTGCGCCTACTACCCAAGAGTCAGCCACTGTTTTGGACGGCAAAGCACTTGCAAAACAAATAGAACAACAACTACGCACGCGCGTGGATGCTATCAAGGATAAGACTGGACGTACACCAAGCTTGGCGACCATATTGGTTGGTGCAGACCCTGCTTCTGCGACTTATGTGCGTATGAAAGGCAATGCCTGTAAGCGTGTAGGTATGGACTCTATCAAGGTTGAAATGCCAACTGAGACCACCACTGAGCAGCTCATGGCAAAGATAGATGAGCTAAATAATAATCCAGACGTACATGGTATTTTGCTACAGCATCCGGTACCTGCACATATCGATGAGCGTGCTTGTTTTGAACAAATTGACTTAGCAAAAGACGTAGATGGTGTTACTTGTCTCGGTTTTGGTCGCATGGGTATGCAGCAGTCAGCCTATGGATCGTGTACACCGCAAGGTATCATGCACTTATTAGAGCATTACGATATTGAGCTGTCAGGAAAAGAAGCAGTCGTCGTAGGTCGTAGCGCAATTTTGGGAAAACCAATGGCGATGATGCTATTGAATGCTAACTGTACAGTGACCATTTGCCATTCAAGAACTCAAGACTTGGCGTCGCATATTAAACGCGCCGATATCGTGGTTGGTGCTGTAGGTGTGCCTGAGCTGATTAAGGCAGAGTGGATCAAAGCAGGTGCCGTCGTCGTCGATGCAGGGTTCCATCCTACTGAAAATGGCGGTGTGGGTGATATCGAGTTACAAGGTGTTGAAAAAATCGCCAGTGCTTATACACCAGTGCCAGGAGGCGTTGGACCAATGACCATCAATACATTGATTCGCCAAACGGTTGATGCTGCTGAAAAATCAGCAGGGCTAGATCATGGTATCGCTAGCGAATAGCATTGTCATTTGAGCACTAATTGTCTATAGATAAGGTGTCTGATGCCACAGGTATCAAGCAATCGTCATATCGTCCAATTTTATAGGTGCTAACATGGCTAAAGAAGACGTAGGTATTCATGAAAAGCTACAGCGTATTGGTAGAGAGTTCGTCGATGTTTGTCATTACGTGATCTTATTTTTAATCAGTGTGGTGGTAGTGTGGACGGCAGGCAAAGAGTTTGTAGGCATTGTCCAAAAAGGCTCAGCAGATTTAAAAGACATTTTAATGCTGTTTATTTATCTTGAACTGTTGGCCATGATAGGTATCTACTTTAAGACGCATCGTTTGCCCGTCCAGTTTTTGATATTTATTGCTATAACCGCTTTATCACGACATTTAGTAGTTGATGTACAAGCGGTTTCAGACTATTTCCACCTGTGGCTGCTAGCGACGATTTCTGTGGCAATCATGCTGTTAAGTGGTGCGATTGTCGTGCTGACTTGGACAGCCAAAACTTTCGGTCGTCCAGAAGATAATTTAGATCAGCAACATGCAAACCTTACGGTCAAGGCGCTTTTACCTGATGATGCACAGATGCCTGATAGTAATACTAAGCATCGCCGTGAATGACTGAGCATCGACGTAAGTGACCTTATAAACATCTAGAGTTAAAAAAGGCTACCAACTGGTAGCCTTTTTTTGTGCAGAATGGAAATAATTTATATGGAAATATAGTCAAAGTATTTTTAAATCGCTACAGTGCTACTGGGATAAAATTTTCGCAGCCTCTGTGAATACAGCAAGCAAGTAAAATTTGTACCAGTAGCATCATAATACAATCGTATCGGTTTTATGTTTTTTTGACTATAGCTATAGCCATTTTAGCCGTTTAAAATTGTAATATAGATAGCCACATAATGAACCAATAAATAGCATAATCACAAGATAAGAGTACTTCCAATGTAATTCAGGCATAAAATCAAAATTCATGCCATAGATGCCAGCAATGGCGGTTGGTACGGCCAAGATACCTGCCCACGCTGCAAGCTTACGTACTACTTCATTCTGTCCCATATTGACCATTGCCATATAGGTATTCATGACCACACTTAGCATCTCATTAAGCCCATTAATAGCATCAAGAGAGTGTAGTAGATGGTCATTGACATCGCGAAAGTAGGGCTTGGCTGCTTGAGAGAATATAGAAGCCATTTCGCTTTTTTTATGATTGATAAAAAAACTACAGATATCTTGTACAGGCAAGATAATAGCGCGCATATGAACCAGTTGTGACTTTAGCTCATAGAGGTTTTTTAACGTAGTTTTGTCAAATTCAGAGGTAAATACATAGCGCTCTTGCTCACGTAGGTATCGTCCCAAGCGGTCGGTGACTGGCATATAGTTATCCACGATAAAATCGAGGATGGCGTGTAGCACAAATATCGGACCCATACGCAGCTTTTCAGGGCGACGATGGCAGTGTTCACGGACAGGGGCGTAGGAGTTGGATGGGCCATTACGAATGGTAATTAGATAGTTTTTACCCATAAATATTGCTGTGGTGCCATAGCGAATAATTTTGTCTTCAAGCTTGGCCGTACGCAATACCACAAACACCATGTCATTGTCGTAATTTTCGACTTTGGCGCGTTGGTGGTCAGCGAAGGCATCTTCAATGGCCAGCTCATGTAAACCAAATGCTTCTTTGACTTCGACCATAGTTTGAAGGCTAGGGTCGTATAGACCTAGCCAAATAAACTGACCATTGTTACTCAAAGCTCGACTGACATCGGTAAGTGCGACTTTATCCAGGTTTTCACCTGTTTTACGTGAGTAAGCATAGCAATTGACAACTTCATCTGCACTTGCAAAATCAATATCTTCATAACGCTCAGAGTCTGGATCGTAGATTGTCATGGTCTCGATCGTATCTTCATTCGTCGCGTCAGCATCACCGTAAATATAGCTGTCATTATTCTCTAAATAAAGATGATCTTCATCCATATCAGCAACGATACGATTGATATTAGCATTAGGTGTAATATGTGCTGTTTTTTTAATCAATTGGTCGTTGTTTTTTTCCATACGCACTCTTTCCTTTGATACAGTAAAAAACTGTCGTCATTAAAACTAAAACGTAGCAGAAAACTTAAATCGCATAGCTTTTTAACGTTTCAACATCGACCAAGCTTAATAAACTCTCGTGACAGGCTTCGAGCTTGATTTGCGGTGCGATATCAAAATCTAATGCTTCAACCCAGCGTAGGGCGCAGATACACCAGTAATCACCAGGTTTGAGGCCGGCAAAGTTGTATTCGGGTAGTGGTGTAATAAGATCGTTACCACGACTGGCAGAAAAGTTTAAAAACTCACTGGTCATTTTGACACAAACAGTATGCTGACCAACGTCGTGGTTACCCGTATGACAAAAGCCATTGCGATAATAGCCAGTGATAGGATCGAAGCAGCAGCTGGCAAGCGCTGTACCTAAAACGTTGGTTTGATTGATGGCTGGATTTGGGTGGTAATCTGATGACATAAAGCCTCCAAGATAAAAATATGCATTAGTGTACCATGAGTCTATACTGAAGGCGTTGCTCTCATTCTGCTCTTTATTGTATAGAATGATTGTGACAACTCTTAATGGAACTATTACTTATATAGGGTATAGATAATCTTCATGGCTTTAGTGTTGATAAGGCGTAATTAGATAGTGATTGTGGCTAATTGTCACTAGGCGAACCTTAACTGCTATGCTAAACTAAAACCATAAAGTGCCTTGATTATTTATCGCAGTTTATTAGCGCATAAAGATACTCGTCTTATCATTCTACATTATACTTATTACTCACCCTTTTGCGGTTACCTAGTTTGTTTATAAATAATTGGGTCAATGATGTTGTGCGTTAAAAACAAGAAATGCGTGGCGTCAATGCAATTGTAAATATAACCTTTAAGTACCGCATCAGTACCGCGTTTTTGGTAAGCGATACGCCAAACAAGGATTTATTGTGTCTGTCAGTCCTGATTCTGCAAAACCTTCCCAGTCAAATATGACCAGTCAAGCAGCGGCTCAGTCCGCTAATGCCGATACTGCATTTAATAGCATGCCGTATTTAAGCCATTTTTCTAGCGACGTTGCCAATAGTTGGCTGTTGCCTGATGGTGTGGTCGATGTATTGTTTGAAGATGCTCATAAGCAAGAAGTGCTTAGGCATCAACTAACCAAACAGCTCATTGCTCATGGCTATCAGTTGGTGAATCCACCAATGATTGAGTTCACTGAGTCGTTATTGAGTGGTGCATCAGAAGATTTAAAGCGTCAAACTTTCAAGATTATCGATCAATTAACAGGTCGATTGATGGGTTTGCGTGCTGATATTACGCCACAGATTTTGCGCATTGATGCGCATCATGGTGGTACTGGTATTGCTCGCTATTGCTATGCAGGTGATGTGATTCACACCTTGCCATCAGGGCTGTTTGGCTCACGTACGCCCTTGCAGCTTGGTGCTGAGATATTCGGTTGTGCCTCGCTCGCTGCAGATATTGAGCTAATCGATGTGTTGTTTAGTATGGTAAATACATTAAATATGAGTGCGGCGCTGCATATTGACTTGGGTCATGTTGCGATATTTAAGCGTTTGGCTGAATTGGCTGAGTTGTCAGACAATGACACTGAGCATTTGATGCATTTATATGCCAATAAAAACCTACCAGAGCTAAAGCGTGTTTGTCAGTCAATAGCGTTAGGTAATGATTTTTATGCATTGGCACGCTTTGGTCATGATATCGACAACCTATTGGTAAAACTGTCAGAGACTGCGCAGCAAGACACGCAGGTCGTCACTGCCATTGACGAGCTACAACGCCTAAAAACGCATTTACAAGAGCAGTGGCAGTGTCCTGTGAGTATCGATGTGACAGAGCTATCAGGCTATCATTATCATACTGGTATTGTGTTTAATGGTTATATCAATAGTGAGACCCAGCCATTAGTACGTGGTGGGCGCTTTGATGGTATGCAAAGCGGTAACCAGTTGACAAGCAACCAACCACGTGAAGCCACTGGTTTTAGTATGGATGTCAGCCGCCTGCTTGCACACACTCAACTTGAGTCACCAATTATCGTATTGGTGGACTATCAGGCACTGAGTAATGTCAATCAAGAGCAGATGCAGATACTATTACAACAAGTTGATAGTTTGCGTCAGCAGGGCTACCGCGTCACGATGCCATTAGATATAGCCGACCGTCCAGTTGGCATGACCCATTGCTTAAACTTTGTGGATAATCAGTGGCAGCTACAGGCTGTTTAAGCATGAAGCGATTATAAGTATGAACCAGTTAAGCGTTATTGATTGGATAAGTAAAGATATTACTTATAAGTAAACAATCAGTTAAGCATTAGTTTTTAAGATTATTACCACTTTTTAATGTCATTTAAAACACGGTAATGAAAATTATCACCGTTTTAAATCGTTATTGCACACACCTCAATATATAAAGGTAAGGATTGATCATGGGTAAGAATGTCGTAGTTTTGGGTAGCCAATGGGGCGATGAAGGTAAAGGTAAAATCGTTGATTTACTGACCGAAAAAGCCTCAGCAGTCGCTCGCTTTCAAGGCGGCCACAATGCTGGTCACACGTTAGTTGTCGATGGCAAAACCACCGTCTTACATTTAATCCCATCAGGCATCTTGCGCGAAGGTGTGACTTGCTTCATTGGTAACGGTGTGGTGTTAGCACCTGATGCATTATTGATTGAAATAAAAGATCTTGAAGCCAATAATGTACCAGTGCGTGAGCGTCTGCGTATTTCACCAAATTGCCCACTTATCATGCCATATCACGTGGCGCTTGACCAAGCACGTGAAGCCAAACGTGGCAGTGGTAAAATCGGTACGACGGGTCGTGGTATTGGTCCTGCCTACGAAGACAAAGTAGCGCGCCGTGCTATCAAGCTTGCAGATTTATTCCGTAGCGATCTAGAAGAAAAGCTACGCAACCTAGTCGAATATCATAACTTCCAACTGACTCAGTATTATAAAGTTGATGCGATTGATTTTGATGAGACGTTTAAGCTTTGCCAAGAGTGGAAAGAAGAGATTAAAGGTATGGTTACTGATGTAACTGAAGACCTAAATCAACTGCGTTTGGCTGGTAAAAACCTGATGTTTGAAGGTGCTCAAGGTACGCTACTTGATATTGATCATGGTACTTATCCTTTTGTGACCAGTTCAAGTGTAACCGCTGGTGGTGTTTCTACTGGTACAGGTATCGGTCCACTATATTTAGATTATGTACTTGGGATCACCAAAGCCTACACCACCCGTGTCGGTAGCGGTCCGTTCCCAACTGAGTTGTTTGATGATGTTGGTGCGCATTTGGCGAATGTTGGTCATGAATTTGGTGCGACAACTGGTCGTGCCCGCCGCTGTGGTTGGTTTGATGCCGAGGCATTACGCCGTGCAGTGGTATTAAACTCTTTAACCGGTATTTGTTTAACCAAGCTTGACGTATTAGACGGTCTAGAAGAGCTATTAATCGGTGTGGGTTACAACCTACCTGAGACTGAGTGTGCAGGTGCACATGATGCTGAATTCTACGAGTCAGTAACGCCAAAATACGAGACGCTAGAAGGTTGGAGTGAGTCAACAGTTGGTATTACTAACTACGATGACCTACCAGAGAATGCCAAAAAATACATCAAACGTATCGAAGCATTGATTGGTTGCCCAGTTGATATCATCTCAACTGGTCCTGATCGTGAAGAGACTATCGTATTACGTGACCCATACGACGTATAAATATAGTTAACGAACTATTGGGGCGTGTTGAACATTCAAATATTAGGGCTGCTGATCGCTAAAATTGCACTAAACTAGGCGCAAGCCGCCGATAATGTCGAGACCTTAGCTAGGTTTGCAACAACGTTTGGGGTGATTTTAGCATCAGCCCTTCGGGGCAGTACTCTTTTTTGCCAATATATGGCGAAATTGTTTAACCTAGAATGACTAGGCATCAAAAATTTCACTGCATATTGTCTAAAAAATAGTCACTGCCAGCACCACATTTGAATGTTCAACACGCCCTGATAGGCATATAAAAGTAAAAACCCCAATGTTGAGCATTGGGGTTTTTACTTTTATACAATCTCGTGGCTTATTAAGCATTTATGTATACTCAGTTCACCTCTATGGAAGCTCATGTCATAAATTAACCCTATCATTTATGGCCTGAATCATTATAATAGGCAACAATCCTATGTTGGTGCTTATGGTTATATATTGATATACCATGAGTTGGGTAAAACACTCTAAGTCAGCATTGTGGCCAAAGACAAAATCAAATATTCACTATTTTATTTCTTCTCGAATTTATCATTTATTAGGAGCTTTTCATGGCTAACGAACGTACGTTATCTATCATCAAACCTGACGCCGTTGCTGGCAACCATATCGGTGCTATCTATAGCCGTTTCGAACAAGCCGGTCTAAAAATTGTTGCAGCCAAAATGCTACAACTTGATGACGAAAAAGCAGGCGGTTTTTACGCTGAGCATGCTGAGCGTCCATTTTATAATGATTTAAAATCGTTCATGATGTCAGGTCCAGTCTTGGTATCAGTACTAGAAGGCGAAAACGCTATCGCTAAGCATCGCGAGATTATGGGCGCAACCAACCCAAAAGAAGCCGCTGAAGGCACTATCCGTGCAGACTTCGCTAGCAGCATCGATGAAAATGCTGTTCATGGTTCAGATTCTGCAGAATCAGCAGCACGTGAAATAAGCTACTTCTTCAATGATGATGAAGTTTGTGCACGTAAGCGTTAATATCAGCTATTGCTTAGCTTATTGATTGTTAATAATTGGTTTTGCGAAACGGCTTATATCTTATGGTATAAGCCGTTTTAGCTCCAATAATAATGCTATGATTTATTGAAAGATTTAATGGTTTGCCTCATTATTATACTTATTTAGCGTTATCAATCCCTTATCAGCATGCTTTTATTAAATACATAAGTTTCTTTATCAATGCTTAGTATTCATACGTGTTCAGTTTTTCTATAAGTTATTAGTATGAAGACGTATATCGATAAAAAATGCGCTCATAACGGATTGCTCATGCACTCATATATTGTGTTCGTATGACAACATCCATATAAACAATTGCACTGCCGATATAAGCGTGTGCAAAAAGGTTACCTATTATGTCCACTGTTCAAACACCCACTCAGCACACTCCTACCAAGCCTACTGATAGCATTAAAATAGTAGATGAAGCGCAAGCAAAAACCAATTTACTCGGAATGACACAAGCACAATTGGCTGATTACTTTAAAAGTATCGGTGAAAAGCCTTTTCGCTCAACGCAAGTCATTAAGTGGATATATCAACATGGTGTGACAGATTTTGAAAAGATGACGAATTTAAGCAAGTCTTTGCGTGATAAATTATCGCTCAATGCTTGCGTGCTTCCACCTAAAGTGATTCATCGTCAATATAGTGATGATGGTACGCGTAAATGGGTGTTTGAAGTTACGGGTGGTTCATTGGTTGAGACAGTCCTTATTCCTGCAGACGATAGTAAGCTAAATGGTCGAAAAACGTTATGTGTGTCTTCACAAGTTGGCTGTGCGCTAGACTGTAGCTTTTGTAGTACGGGCAAGCAAGGGTTTGAGCGTGACTTGAGTGCAGCTGAGATTATCGGTCAGCTTTGGGTCGCCAATGCATCTTATATGACCGATGAAAATGAGAGTTTAGAACATGTAGATCATAGTCTATGGGAAAACAACGTCACCAATGTCGTGATGATGGGTATGGGTGAGCCACTATTGAACTATAAGCCTGTGGTTGGCTCAATGGAGCTGATGTTAAGTGATCATGGGTATGGTCTGTCAAAGCGCCGTGTCACTTTATCAACATCAGGCGTGGTACCGAAAATGTACCAACTGGCACAAGACCTCGATGTGGCCTTGGCCATTTCATTGCATGCACCCAATGATGAGCTGCGTGATGAATTGGTGCCAATCAATAAAAAGTATCCGTTAGAGGAGTTGATCGCGGCTGCAAAAAACTACGTTTTTGATATCAATCCGCGTCACAAAAAGCACGTTACTATCGAATACGTGATGCTTGATGGGGTCAATGATAGCAATGAGCATGCTCACCAGTTGGTTGCACTATTGGAAGGCTTACCAAGTAAAATTAACTTGATTCCATTTAATCCGTTCCCGCATGCACCCTATGACAAATCAAGTAACAACCGTATTCACGCTTTTAGTAATATTTTGAGTGAGGCAGGTTTTGTGTGTACGATTCGTCAGACCCGTGGTGATGATATTGATGCGGCCTGTGGTCAATTAGTTGGGCAAGTGGCTGATCGTACCAGACGCTCAGCCGCATGGCAGAAAAGTATTAAAGATCGTGAAAATGTTCAGAATGATTCTTTATAAAAATAAATAGTTTACTTAATGCTGATGTTTAGCTGTCTTTTATCTATCGCAACGGTAATAGAAATGTAGCAATAACAATTGGTATTGAAGAGTATGGCAATTAATCACAACAAAATTGTACTTCTGGGGGTTAAATCTATTAAACTGAGTCTTCTTTGATCGAACGCATTGAATTACAGTTTTATGATGGCGGCTATGATGACTTCTAAAAATTTTTGTCAGTTCAGATATCAAAAATCACTTTATCAAGATAGTAAGCGGTTGGGTACAGTAGCAAAGCAAATACCGATGCCAAAGCATATGATGCTAGCAACGGTGTTTGCAGGGTTGTTGCTGACAGGCTGCCAAAGTGTGCCGAGCGATGGTTTGACCAGCAGCACGGTTTATCAAGGGTCTAGTGATAATCGTAAATCAGATCAACAAGAAGTGGCTCGTGTGCGTGTTGCACTGGCTGCACAATATATTCGTGAAAACGACCTCGATACTGCTAAGCGCCAACTTGAAAAAGCCCTTTCTGCGGATAGCCGTTACGCGCCAGCCTATGATATGATGGGCGTTTTGCTACAGCAAGAGGGTAGTCAGCGCAATCTTGAAAAAGCTGACGAATATTTTAGGAAAGCGATTTCACTTGATAAAGACTTCGAGCAAGCCAATAATAACTATGGCGTTTATTTGTCACAGATGAAGCGCTATCGTGAAGCCGCAGAGCAGTTTGAGATTGCAGGTTCAGCATTAGGTTACACAGGTCGTATTGGTGCATTAGAAAACTTAGGACGCACTTATTTGAAGTTGGGTGACAGTAGTGCGGCTTCTAAAGCATTTTTGCGAGCGCTTGATGGCAATCGTAATAGTATTATTGCTCATATTGAGTTGGTGGACTTGTTGCTTGAGCAGCATCGTATTTCACAAGCTCAAAGGCTTTATGATGAAACATTGACCTTGGTACGAAGACAAGGTGTCAGCTCTCGTTTGATGTTACAGGGTATCAAACTCGCCGCTGCGCAAAACAACATAACGAAGCGCCAGCAATTGGCACAGCAGCTTTTATCCACTTATCCATTAAGTGATGAAGCAAAAAAACTTAAGACTTGGCTTAACAATCCAGAGGCACCATGGAAATGACCACCCCATCATTAAATACTCAACCTAACACGCAGGGATCATTTGGTGCCATGTTGCAGCAAGCCCGAAAAACAAAAAAAGTCAGTATAGAAGAGGCAGCGGCCGAATTATTTATTTTAAAGCGTCATTTGCAAGCGTTAGAAAATGAGAATTTTGCTGATTTACCACAAGCAACGTTTGCTCGTGGTTTTGCGATAAACTATGCCAAGTTTTTGGGGCTGGATTCAGAAAAAGTTGCTAGCAGTTTTGATGCAGCTTATCCTAGTGAGCTTAAAGCCAAGTCAGTGAGTAATATTGACACGCCATTGCGCCCAATGGGCACATTGCAGCGAGACACGCGTAGCCGTATTCGCTTTAACCCATTATTGATATTGGCTGTCGTTGGTGTCATCGTTTTAGCAGTTTTCTTATTCCGTATGGTAAGTAATGCCAATAAAGAAAACAACGTAGAACCAGTATCCACCGTAGAGGATATATCTGCGCTAGAGCAAGCCCAAGGTGCGGCGATTGACAGTGCGACAGGGGTTGGTGCTTCCGGCTCTGCATTAAATTTAGGCGGTGCTAATGTCAGTCCGGCTGCTTTAGAGGTTAAAGTGACTGACTCAGCTGTTATCAGTATTGCTGACGCCTCTGGTAACACGCTCATGAATGGCTCTCAAACATCGGGTGATTATCAATTATCAGGTACGCCGCCGTTTAGTGTGCAAATCGATAATGTCGATAATGTCAGCTTGATGCTCAATGAAGAAGCGGTTGCGTTAGACGCTTATCCAACTGATGAACAAGCCAGTTTTGAGTTAACACCTTAATTGCAAAGTCAATTTTTAAAGTGATGAACAGCTATGATTTTAAGCTAATGGGTGTTTGTCGTTATTAATAAGTAAGTATCTTCTCCGCTTTTTTTTCGTTCTAATGGAAGGGTTTGTCTATGTCAACGTCAGCGCCTATTAACCGTCGCCTTACCAAAAAAATATATGTCGGTGATGTCGCGATTGGTGGTGATGCGCCGATTAGTGTGCAGAGTATGACAAATACTGATACCTGTGATGTGGCAGCTACTGTTGCCCAAATCGAGCGCTGTGTTGAAGCGGGTGCTGATCTCATGCGGGTGTCAACGCCAACGATGGATACTGTCAAAGCTTTTGGTGAAATTCGTAAGTTGGTGAGTGTACCTTTAATAGCCGATGTACATTTTGATCACAAAATCGCGCTCGCTGTTGCTGAAGCGGGTGCGGACTGTTTGCGTATTAATCCTGGTAATATCGGTAATGATGCTAAAGTGCGTGAAGTCGTCGCGTGTGCCAAACATTATAATATTCCTATTCGCATTGGTGTCAACGCAGGCTCTTTAGAGAAAGATATTCAACGCAAATATACTGAGCCAACTGGCGAAGCGATGCTAGAGTCAGCGATGCGCCACATTGATATCTTAGAGCGACTTAACTTTGATCAGTATAAAGTTTCTGTCAAAGCCAGTAATGTCTTTTTGACATTGGATGCTTATCGCTTGATATCAGCCCAAATTGACAACCCACTACATTTAGGTGTTACCGAAGCGGGTGTTTATCGTACAGGTGCAGTGAAGTCAGCCATTGCATTAGGTGGTCTGCTGTTAGATGGTATTGGTGATACCCTGCGTATCTCCTTGGCAGCAGAGCCTGAAGAAGAAATTAAAATTGGTTTCGATATCTTAAAATCACTAAATATTCGCTCTAACGGTGTCAACTTTATCGCTTGTCCAAGTTGCTCACGTCAAGAATTTGATGTAATTAAAGTAATGACTGCTTTAGAGTCGCGATTAGAAGACATTCGCGAACCAATGAATCTGTCTGTGATTGGCTGTAAAGTGAATGGACCCGGTGAAGCGAAAGAAGCGGATATTGGTATCGTTGGAGCTGCACCAAAGTCGTTAGTATATCGTATGGGTGACAAAAGCCACCTAATTAACACTGAAAACCTAGTCGACGAGATAGAAGGTATGGTGCGTGCCCATGCAGAAGATTTGGCTAAAAAGCGTGAAAATGAAATTATTCGGGTAAAATAAGATACCAATACGTTGACGTATTTAGTACTGCCATCTCAGTTTATAATAATAGATGACTGATGAAAAAATACGCTATTGACGATAAAAAAGAATAGAAATATCTGTTAAAAATTTTAAGGATACGACCTTACCATGATTAAAGCTATTAAAGGGTTTAATGATATTTTGCCTGACCAGTCTGCAAAATGGCTGTACTTAGAGTCGATATTGGCCAATGTTTTAGGCAGATATGGTTATGAGCATATTCGTTTGCCTATCGTTGAGCAAACCGACTTGTTTGCCCGTGCAATCGGTGGCGCAACAGATATTGTCGAAAAAGAGATGTATAGCTTCGCTGATAAGTCTGAGCCACCTACGCCTTTGACTTTGCGTCCCGAAGGTACAGCAGGCGCAGTACGTGCTGTCATCGAACATAATTTGTTGCGCGGTGATACCCCCAAATTATGGTATATCGGTCCAATGTTTCGCTACGAACGTCCACAAAAAGGCCGTTATCGTCAGTTTCATCAGGTGGGTGTCGAAAGTTTTGGTAGCGCGTTACCAGATGCTGATGCTGAACTGATTGCGATGACTCACTTAATGTGGCAGGAACTGGGTCTAAAAGATGAAATGCACTTGCAGCTTAATAGCCTAGGAGAAATAGATGAGCGTTATGCTTATCGCGAAGCATTAGTCGCTTATCTAACGGATAAAAAAGATTTGCTCGATGAAGACAGCAAGCGCCGTTTGACAACCAATCCATTACGTATCCTAGATAGCAAAGAGGCGAGTACGCAAGCATTGTTAGCAGACGCCCCAAAGCTGGCTGATTTTTTGGGTGCAGAGAGTAAGGCGCACTTTGAACAAGTTCAAGCATACTTAACGGCACTTGGCATCAATTTTGAGATAAATCCTCATCTGGTGCGTGGGCTTGATTATTATAATAAAACAGTCTTTGAATGGGTAACGGATAAGCTAGGTAGCCAAGCGACAGTTTGTGCTGGTGGTCGTTATGATGGTTTGATTGGACAATTGAAATCTGCGGGTACCGATGGTAGTAAGCCAGCAAAATCTGAGCCTGCGGTTGGTTTTGCAATGGGGCTTGAGCGTTTATTGTTACTGATGGAGGTGGTTGCTCCGATTACTGACGTACCTGCTTGTGACGTCTTTGTTGTGGCGCATCCAGAGGTATATAGTGCTGGTATTAGCTATGCACAAGACCTACGTTATAGTCGTCCAGATGTACGCATCAAGATGGCAAGTGCAACAAGCTTAAAAGCACAAATGAAGAAGGCGGATAAGTCAGGTGCTGCATTGACGGTTATTATTGCTCAGCAAGAGTTGGATGATAATACTATTAGTGTTAAAGACATGCAGACAGGCGAGCAGCAGACGGTTGCGGCAGATTGGTTGTTGAGTAGAGACAATTTTTCTCGTAAATCATAGCGTTTGGCTTTCTTGACTCTTGTATCAGTAATTTAATATAAATTTTATTAGGTAAATATATATGGCTCCAACATCCAATTCGCCGAATGCAGACAACTCAATGCAAGCGTTAAAGCAATATGGCAGCTATATTATTACTGCAATTTTATTGGCACTGGCCGCTTATTTTGGTTGGACCTATTGGCAGGACAATCATGCGCGGGTAGATACTGTGGCAGCGGATCGTTATGCAGATATTCAGCTGTTGAATGAAGAAGTCAAGCTGTCCTCGCAAAACCCAGATTTAGAAGCAGAAGCACAAGAAGCGCTTGAGCAGAGCCGTACACAACTGAACAATGAGATTGATACGTTGGTAAGCACACACGGTGAATCAGTCTATGCATGGCAAGCATTAATGATAAAAGCACGCCAGCAAGTTGATAACGATGATTTTACTGCTGCTACTGAGACGTTCAAGAAAGCACTTGCAATCGATTTGGGCGATGCTGGTCTAAAAGCTATTACTCGTTTACGTTATGCTAAAACTTTGTTGGCAGCAGGTGATACTGAGGCGGCGCTAGCAGAAGCTAAAAATGATATGCCAAGCTCTTTTGAAGCCAGTCAGCAAGAGTTGCTAGGTGATATTTATTTGGTTAAAGATAATAAAGAATCAGCGGTCAAATCGTACAATAATGCTTGGGAGCTGTTACGAAGCCGTCAGGAAACGCGTGCAGTATTGGCGTTAAAGATGGAGAGTTTAGGCATAGTACCTGAACCTATCGATGATCAAGCCAGTCTTATCCAAGAGCCTAGCACTTCTGCGCAGCCTGTAGTAGCACAAGAGTCTGTCGAAGTGGCAGAAGTTCCTGTTAGCGAGGTTACTCAATAGTTGTATTGTTATGAGTGCTATTCACTAATAATGGCATTTGCATGCTATTTAGCACTGAATAATCGCTAAATTGATAATCAGCATCTTAAACTGTTTTATATGCTAGATGGCACCATAAATCCACAGATCTTAATTAATAATAATTTATTTGTAGTGAGAAATTATAATGACTCAATCTATTCGCTCTAGCAAAACCTCAACAGCCAAAACCCTCAAAACGACGGTTATGCATGTGGCAGTACTGGCAGTAATGAGCACTGCGGTGATTGGGTGTAATCGTGGTATCAAACCCATTGTCAATGATCCTGTAGAGTTAGTGCAGATTGCTGAGCCTATCAGTGTGCTACAACCCATTTTTAGTACGGATGTTGGTAATAAAAAAGCCAGTAAGAAAGATCCATTAGATTTACGGGTTGGTTATGCCAATGGCCAAATCGTTACTGCGTCACGTGGCGGTGAATTAACAGGTTTTAACGGCACAGGCGAGCGTTTATGGTCAGTCAATGTTGATGAGCAAATAACTGGTGGTGTTGCTCTAGATGCTTTGAGCCAAACAGCAATTATTAGCACTCGTAGTGGTCTAGTAATGGCATTTGATAGCACGACTGGCGAAAAACGCTGGCAGCAACCGTTATCAGGATCGGTATTGACGCCAGCGCTTATTACCAATAATCGTGTAATTTTGTCGGCGAACAATGGCTTTTTGCATGGCTTATCCTTACAGACAGGACAGTCTATTTGGCAGTTTGCCACACAAGTACCTGCTATTAGTGTTCGTGGTAGTGCTGCGCCAACATTATTAGATAGTAATACTGCCTTATTAGCTACTGCCGATGGGCGCTTGCATGCGGTGACGACAGATAGTGGTTTGCCACAGTGGTCAAGACGTGTTGGTGTTGGTTCTGGCAGCAGTGAAATTGAGCGTATGAGCGACGTTGATGGTAAGCCTATTGTCGATCAAAATCAGATGTTCGCTATTAGTTATAGTGGTCAGTTACTTGGTGTTGATTTGGCATCGGGCCAAGTGCTATTCGTCAATGAGATTGCTAGCCTAAAAGCACTTGCCGTAAATAGCCAACAAGTCATTGCGACTGGTTTAGATGGTAAGGTTGCCGCTTATGATCGTAGCAGTGGTGCTATGCTGTGGGAGAGTGATGAGTTGGCATATCGCCATTTGACAAACCCTGTGATGATTGGCAATTATATTGCCGTGGGTGATTTAGATGGTGTAGTACACTTATTTGACCCTGCTAGTGGTAAGATCGTTAGCCGTGTAGAAACCAAAGGTGCTTTAAGTAGTTTGCAAGTACAAGGTAGTCGTCTCATGACTCAAAGTACGTCAGGACAAGTCGCTATTTGGCAGTTAGCCCGCTAAGACATTGATTACTCAATACTTAATTAAATAGTATGTTTTAATACTATTATTGTGCTACTGAACTTATCGTAATTTTTTAAATACAAACGCTGCTTAGTCAGCGTTTAATGTCTTGTGTAAATTGCTTGTTTAAATACAGGCTTTCGCGTACTCTATGCGACCGATGCGCTATAAGCGTTATCCATATATACTGTCTATATAATATTAGTCATCTTATATAGCATTTACTAATCGTAAAATAGTCGATTATTATTTTTGCTATCATTTTATTATTTATTTTAATTTACGGTCGAGTGTGGCATGTTTGCTATCACTGTTGTGTTATTGGTTGTCAGAATAACTGCACTGTCCGTCATTTTGCCTTTCACTGAGAGTAACCCATGAGTATCAAGCCTGTGGTCGCCTTAATTGGTCGTCCAAACGTCGGTAAATCCACCTTATTTAATCAGTTCACAAAAAGTCGCCAGGCATTGGTTGCTGATTTGTCAGGACTGACTCGTGACCGTCAATACGGTGATGCAACCTACGAAGATAAATCATTTATCGTCGTAGATACTGGTGGTATCGGTGAAGCAGATGATGGCAGTGGTAATATTGATGATTACATGTCTGAACAGTCGCATACTGCTATTCATGAAGCCGATATTATTGTATTTGTGGTTGATGCTCGTGCTGGTATGATTGGTGCCGACGCTGAGATTGGTAAGTTTTTGCACACACTTGGCAAACCAGTCTATGTCGTCGCTAACAAGGTCGACGGTGTCCATGATGCTGCGCCTGCCGAGTTCTATGCATTAGGATTGGGCGAGCCGTATCCAATGGCTGCCAGTCATGGCCGCGGTGTTGGTAATTTACTCGAAATACTAACAGCTGATATGCCTGAGCAAGACACTCTCGTCGAGCCGAAAGGTCTAAAACTTGCCATTATCGGTCGTCCAAACGTTGGAAAATCAACACTGGTAAACCGCTTATTGGGTGAAGATCGTGTGGTGGTATTTGACATGCCTGGTACCACGCGTGACAGTATTTATATTCCTTATAAGCGTGAAGGTAAGGATTATGTGTTAATTGATACAGCCGGTGTACGCCGCCGTGGTAAAATTGATGAAAAAGTAGAAAAATTTTCTGTCATCAAAACCTTGCAAGCCATCGAAGACTCTAATGTCACGGTCATTGTGATCGATGCTCATGAAGGAATTGTCGATCAAGACTTGCACATGATTGGCTATGCACTGGATGCAGGTCGTGCCTTGGTCGTAGCGATTAACAAATGGGATGGTCTGACACAGGATCAAAGAGATTATATTAAAATTGAAATGGATCGCCGCTTCAATTTTATTCCTTACGTAAAAGTACATTTGATATCAGCGTTACATGGTACGGGCGTGGGTAATTTATATCCATCTATCTTACGTGCTTATAAATCTTCTATGTTTGAAGTATCAACCAATCGTTTGACTCAAATCTTACAAGATGCAGTGACTGCCAACCCGCCACCAACTGTGGCTGGTCGCCGTATCAAATTACGTTTTGCGCATATTGGTGGTCACAATCCACCCGTGATTGTAATTCATGGGAACCAAACCAGTGCATTGCCTAAAAGCTATCAGCGTTATCTTGAAAATCAGTTCCGTCAGGTATTTAAGCTTGAAGGCACACCGCTTAATGTCATATTGAAACAAAACGACAATCCATATGCGAACAAGAGCGACACGCCAACCAAGGCGAAAACACAGCAATTACGTCAACGTGAGCGCAATCGGGCAAAAAAATTCACGACTAAAGATAAGAAATCTCGTTAATCACCAATACAGTGACATCATTATTGACTTTATCGTGTTATACAATGCGATGAAGTCAGCTTGACGCCATTTTTTTGTTTAGTTGTTATAATTATTTAGATAAAAATATCTAAATATATTACTTATCATGTTCTCTAAATACCTGTAGTATAAATTAAAGTTGTCTTGACTCAGTTGAGTGATATGAACAACCGTCTACCTCAAACCATCTCCACGCTTATCTGGCGTTCTGTCGCGCAAGCCATTATTTTGGCTGTGTTGATAGGCTTCTTTTTGTCTTTTATTTATGGTTTATTATCTAACTACAAACAAAAGCATCAGCACATTGACCAAATCGCTACGTTATTGACGACCAGTGCATCTACGGCTGATAGTGCTGATATCGTGGCTGAGCAAGTAAAATTCTTGTTAGAGAATGAGCCTAGTATTCAAAGTATTTTATTTTATTCAACACCGCAGCCTATTGATAATATAAATCAATCAGCAGCTGATTGGAAAAATATCTTATTTGCAGATACCGTCAGTTTTAACTACCCGGTAACCAGTAATTATATAGATATTAATAGTAACTCTAATAAGTTAAATTCCAATCCTTATGCGTCACAGACTTTATCAGAGCGCATAAACGAGGCATCAGAGGTTAATCAAGCCACAACAGATAGCGTATTGGTTGGTTATATTAATATTACTTTAGACGTGCAGGTACTGCGAGAATATTGGTATCGTACCAATCTGTTGGGATGGTTGATTATTACCATCATAGCAGTACTTTGGGTGTTGTATATTCTGCGGAAGCTTAAATGGCCAGTAAGAGATATTGAATCTCTTACTGAAGTATGTGAAGTTGTTTTAGAAAACCCAGATATTGATCAATTACCCGTTATTTCACAGCATTTTAACTTTCAGGATCTTATGCTGATTAAGCAGACTTTTATAGTTTTGTTTAATCGTTTGCAAAAAGTTAAGCAAGATTACGAAGCGGTTGTCGCATTTGAGCAGAAATTACATACCAAAGATATTTCTCTTGATGTGCAGTTGCATAATTTTCAAAGCATGATAACCCATGAGCTAAAAACCTCCTTAAATGCGATTGTAGGTGGTTTGCAGTTATTAGATCATGATGCTCTCAATAGAGAACAAAAAGATGCAGTTGAAATTATCAGTAGTGGTAGCGAAAAATTGGTGTCATCGCTTGATCACATCATTCAGCTCAACCAGATACAAAAAGGTCAGATACATATTAATTATAGTGAATTTAACCCATTACAATTGATTGCAGATATTTTAGTCGAGTTTGAACCTATTGCCCAGAAAAAAGGTCTAGAGTTGGTCAGTCGTGTTCATCATATAGACTATATCCTGAAAGGTGATGCAGAAAAAATACAACAGATATTATCGATATTACTTAGTAATGCGATTAAATTTACACCGGTTGGGCAAGTGATTATTACATCGCAATTGACGCATTTTGATAAAAGTAATCGTTGGAAGATCAGTGTGAAAGATACCGGTATTGGTATCGATAGTCATCATATCGATGATATTTTTAATCCATTTTTCCAAGTGGATTCATCAAAAACTCGGCAATATGAAGGTTCAGGTATTGGTCTGCCAATCGTCAAGCAAATGATTCAGATCATGGGTGCCACTATAGAAGTTGATAGCACGCTAGGAGTAGGTACGCAGTTTATAATCACGATAGCGATGCCTACCATTCAACATTCTCGGCAGCAGAATTTATTGGCTGGATTGACTTTTATCTATTACTACTATGATGAAGTTGGTTTTTTAGGAGCTGAGCTTGAGAATCTAGGGGCAGCTGTTATTTATTGTCAGCATGAACAGTTAGTGATAGATGAGATGAAGGAAAATAAAGTAGATATGGTGATGTTTGCGGAAGATATTTTTCCAAGAAAAGCTGAATCCTTAGCCAGTCGTATTCGTAAAGCTGAAGATGACCATCGTGCGTTATTAGTGTATTGGTATTCACCGCATCAAGTGCAATATTTAGACAGTTTTGAACATGGACTAAAAGTCGCTGGTATTGATTATTGTTGTAGTGCTATTTATAAAGATAAGGATTTAAGTGATTTGCTACAACGTTGGTTGGTATGGAAATAACGGTAAATTCTAAAATATGATTAGTACTATCAACTGTGCTACTTTGTTTGGTGCTAATTTATCTTATTTCTATCATGATTTTCAAGATAAGAAGAAGCCCTATTTAATGAATGTATTATTATAGACATAAAAAAAGACGCCTTAATATTAGGCGTCTTTTTTATTGAATGATATTGTTATTCGATAAGTTACTGATGTATGTTTTTATCGTTAGAAGAGGTTTTGTATCCAGCGTGTTAGACGTTGCCAAGTACGGCTCATAAAGCCTGACTGTTCGATATCGCTCGTTGCAACAACAGGAACGGAGGCTACTGCTTTACCATCAATCACGGCCATCATTTTGCCAATTTCTTGACCCTTTTTGATAGGTGCTTCGATGCTTTCGGGAATATCAACCACCGTTGTAATCTTATTCTTTTGCGTTTTGCTGGTTAGAATCTGTAAACTGTCAGCAGTGGCCAACTCGATTTCGTCTGCTTCACCAAGCCAAACTGGAATTTTGCTGACAAACTGTCCTGCAGGTGCTTTCGTAACGGTGGTGAAGTGGCCAAAACCCCAGTTGAGTAGCTCGCGTGATTGATCCGCGCGAGCTTGTTGGCTTTTTGTACCCATGATGACAGAAATCAGGCGCATATCTTCACGATTACTTGAAGCAACTAAGCAATAGCCTGCAGCATTGGTATGACCCGTTTTTAAGCCATCGACAGTCGGGTCGGTTGCAAGTAGAGCGTTACGATTACCTTGAGTGATACCGTTATAGGTAAACTCTTTTTCTGCATAAATGCTGTAGTAGTCACCACTATTTTTAATAATTGCACGTGCCAGTTTAGCCAGATCTAAAGCAGAGGCTTCATGACCTTCGTCAGGCATACCAGTAGAGTTGACAAAATGAGTGTTTTCCATGCCAATTTTTTCTGCTTGCTCATTCATCAAAATAGCAAATGAGTCTTCGCTACCAGCAATGTACTCGGCCATAGCTTTTGAGGCATCATTACCTGATTGAATGATAATACCGCGCAGCATATCGATCACACTGGCTGTTTTATTCACTGGTACATACATACAAGATTGGCTGCTACTACCACGGCACCAAGCATTTGGACTCATTAACACTTGTTCATCTTCTTTGAGATCACCTGACTCTAAGCGTTGTTCAATGATGTAACTGGTCATCATTTTCGTTAGTGATGCTGGCGGCAATGCCTCATTGGCATTCTTCTGTGCCAAGATTTCACCAGTATTATAGTCCATCAATACATAGGCGGTATTATCCATCTCAGGAGGTTGAATAGCTGCATTTGCCACCATTGCACTCATTGAAATACTTACACCAACAACCAGCTGTACAAGCTGATTTTTTACACGCTTTACTGTCATATATCGTTACACCGCATCATGAAACCAAATGTATCTATCGCTTGTATCTCGTACTAGACCTTGTACGTTCTTTAAACAGCACTCATCAAAAATCTTGTTTAAAGAACGTATTAATAAGAGCAATGACGGCTGAGCGACAGACATAAAATTAACGCCTTATCTTAGCAAAATGACAACCGATGGGGAATCGATAAATGCAAAAAATAGACGATGAATATAAAGAAAGAGTCGTACTTATAAAGAAGCTTAGCGTTTTTTAAATCATCATCAATACAATGCTACTAGGGCGTGTCCTCAATTCAATCGATAGTCATCTAAATGGGTTAAAAAAGGCTAAATCTTGCCAAACGGCGTCAAATAGCTGATTAATATCTCGATATTATCTGCGCTATTTTCCTTGTTTGACTGCAGTTTATCTCATTTTTATCACCATTTTTAAAATGAGGACACGCCCTAAGATCACGCCACAAAAAAACTGCTGTACCACTTGTCCTCTGCAAGCGGAAATACAGCAAGCTTATTTCTCTTATAGCCTTGTATTTTATTGGCAATAACTCAGTATGTTAAGGTCGATAATGTCACTGTTTTGTTGTCGTTAATGGTCAATGGTATTATCCATACTGCATTACTGTTCATAGTATTGTTATAGGTCATAGAGTTGCCAGTATTTCATAGCATAACTAATATTCGGCATTTGCCAAGTCTTCGCATAGTGCTTTGTTTTCTTGTTTCGAGAAACCCATCGTCCAACTACGGATACTTTGCAATATTTGGCGATAATCCTGTTGGGTTGATAGATATTGGATCGCTGCTTTTGGATCTTCTAAGGATGGCATCAGCTCGTGCAGCTGCACGTTATAAGATTGGTAAAAGCGCTGTTTTTGATTGCCACTAAGCATTGGTGGGCATATCTCAGATAGTACTTGCATAACCGCAATCTCATGCTTGGTTATGTTGATGCCAGCCATATCTAAAGGTATGGTGGTATCGGAGTCATTCGCCGCAAAAGATGCTTGAGATAGCAGAGCAACAGACGTTATCAGTCCTGCGAGCCCAATTTTTGATGCGGTTTTCGCTATGACAGAAGTTATAGATAATATCGATTGATTTTTCATTCAGCATTACACTCGCTTATCTTTATTTAATGGTCATATGTTAATAGCTAAAAAAACAAAAGTCACATAAAATATTGATTTATGTGTAGATATCTTGTGAGCCAAAGTCATTTCTTAGCAACATACTAGTAGCATATACTTGTAAGTTACGTCAGCATAAAAATATAAGTTTATATTGTTGTTGGTTGTTGCCTATTGTAACGTGAAGATTTGTGCTTTTATTGGCTCGATGAGCATGCAGGCAGCATTATTAGTATATTTCCTAGTACAATAAAACATAGATAACTCCTGAGCAAAGGTTGGGTTCGTGCTAGCGTACTATTAAGGTATAATCTTATATAATTATGATTGTGTCATCACCTTGTGATATTCATACTATGCTATTTTATTATGGCTATAATAGTACCTTGAGCTTCGCTCTTAATATCGGGGCATGCCTTAGAGGGTTATGCCATTTTTTATTGATTAATAGTGTGTATGAATCAATAAGGTATAGCGATGAAAGTAGGATTGAATAGTATGAGTCTACCATTGCTAGGTGTGATTATAGCAACTTTAATACGGCAAAAGTTCATAAGTGGACAGCCAGTCATTTATAAGTATATTGAGTCGTAATGAAATTTTTAATAAGTAATGATGATGGGGTTTATGCTCTAGGACTATTGGCACTATATCAAGCATTGTCTACTATTGGTGAAGTAGTGGTAGTAGCGCCAAACAGTGAGCAAAGCGGTTTTTCTAGTGCATTGAGCGTCACAACGCCATTGCATACGCATCAATTGCCTTCTGGTTTTATAGCGGTGAATGGCTCACCTGCTGATTGTATTTATTTAGCATTGCACGAGCTTTATCAGGATACACATTTTGATTGTGTGATTACTGGCATTAATTCAGGTGCCAATTTAGGGCAGGATGTCATGTTTTCTGGAACTTTTGGTGCTGCCTTGACGGCACAGCTTTCGGGTATACCAGCGATTGCGACTTCGCTAGTAGGTGCTGGGTCTAAAGGTGAGGAGCACGTTGGCCATTATCAGATAGCAGCAAATGAGATAGTAAAATTGTTGAAAGAAACCTCAATATTAGATATCTGCAAAAATTTGCCCTATCATGTATTAAACGTTAATATTCCTGATGTTGATAAAGCCGATGAGATCAAAGGTCGGAAAATAACATCATTGGGGCATCGTCAGGTTGCCCATCCTGTACAACATATAGTGGACCCACGTGGGCGAGATGCTTATTGGCTTTCGTTACGTAAATCAAAACATAAATTGTTAGAAACAAAGACAGAACACCAGTCACGAGACGTTCCGTTATCTGTAGTAAAACTGACGGATGACCAAGCGGTGACAGCAGGTTATATTAGTTTATCGCCAGTGCGACTCCATCATACACCAGTCGCTTCGTTGGATAAGCTCTCTGCGCTCGTTTTATAAGCTGGCTATATGAATGGTAATAGGTAATAGGGTAAGTTATCAAAGCTAAACGAAGGTGAGTGCTATCAAATTATCAATGATGGTGGTTATCAAACATTTAAGTGGTACGAAAGTTAGCAAAATGCTTGTGAGTCACACAAGAAGTTTGTGAGTAACGTAAAGAATAGGAAATCTTGTATGAAGAAGCTTATTGCTGGATCGCGCTTTGTAAAAACGGCATTGGTTGGTACTGTGACCGTAGCAGCCTTAACAATGGTAGGCTGTGCAACCAAGCCCACCTATCAAACAGTCAATCAAGCGGGACCTCAGATTGTTACCAATGCCCAAGGCGTTCCAAACTATCATCGTGTTCAGCGCGGTGATACCGTCAGTCAACTTGCTGAACGCTATCGCATTAGTTATCGCCAAATTGGTGCCCTCAATAATTTAGACAGCAAATACACTATTTATAGTGGTCAATGGTTGAAACTATGGGAGGGTACATCGGAGACTGTGACTAATAATACGTCTACAACGCCACAAACAACAACCTATACACCTTCTACAACCAGTACGCCAACGAATAATAACTCACAAAGTCCTGTCTATGCAGTGACAGCCAACGCAACCTCAGGTTATGAATATCCGAGTAGCAATCAAGTGACTCGTAATTTTGATGCAAATGCTGGTACGATGGGTATGTGGTTTGCTGGTAATGTTGGAGATCCAGTGCTTGCCAGTCAGTCTGGAACCGTACTTTACTCAGGTAATGGTCTCACAGAATACGGCAATCTTATTATGATTCGTCATAGCGATGACTATATCACTGCCTATGCACATAATAGTGAACTGCTTGTCAAAGAAGGTGATGCAGTACAACGGGGTCAACGTATTGCAAATATGGGAAGTAGTGGAAACACTAACCAAGCAGGTTTGGAGTTTCAAGTGCGTTTAAATGGCAATCCTGTAGATCCACGTGCGGTATTAGGACGTTAAATTTGAAGCAATATTTTTCATTGCTTCAGTAAAATGACTGTTATAACGTTGTATTATTTGAGTCGTTGTACTTATTCATACCTGAGAGCTTCTATGATGTTAAAAAGAAAGTATATAGCCCTTTTTCCAGCTTTGGTTGTAGCTGGATGTGTCAGTCAGCAAGCGATACAAAAAACGAGCAAACCTGTGCGTCAAGGTAATGTTGAAAGTACCCAAACCGAAACTGTGCAAGTTAAACCAACACCGCAGCCGGTAGTTAAGCCTCAACCAGTTGCTAAGCCAAGTTATAACAGTTTTTCTGATTGGAAGTCGGATTTTTCTATGCGGGCGATTGCATCTGGCAATGATGCCTCAACCGTTCGCCGTTTGCTTGACTTGGCGTACTTAAATCAGCAAGTTATTTCGCTAGATTCTGGACAGCCAGAGTTTTCTAAAATGCCATGGGACTATGTTGATTCTGCAGTATCTAGTGGACGTGTGAGTGTTGGTAAGCGTAAGTTTGCTGAGCAACGTGGCTATTTATCGCAATTAGAATCACAGTATGGTGTCAATGCCGAAATTATCGCTGCTATTTGGGGTATGGAGTCTTCATTTGGCGCGGTGACTGGCAGTAGTAGTTTGCCAAGCTCGCTGGCCAGTCTCGCTTATGATGGTCGTCGTCAAGAGTTTGCGGAAACTCAGTTATTGTCACTAGCGACGCTATTACAGCGCGGTGATGTCTCATGGTCACAGCTTGACGGCTCTTGGGCTGGTGGCATGGGACAGACGCAGTTTATTCCAGCCACTTGGCTTAAGCATGGCGTCGATGGTGATGGCAACGGTCATCGCAATCCATGGTCAACCAGCGATGCACTAGCGTCTACTGCCAATTATCTCAGTAACTCAGGTTGGGTTCGTGGTTTAGCACCGTTTTACGAAGCAACCGTTCCGTCTTCATTTGACTATTCAGTGGTCGGCAGCAAACAGTCTGCTGCTACATGGGCAGCAATGGGTGTCGACACGATAGCGGATGTATCGTTAGATGCCAATACACAGATGGAACTATGGCTACCAGCTGGCAAAGACGGTCCAGTGTTATTGCTAAGCCCAAATTTTGATGTGATTAAGGTTTATAACAACTCATCAAGTTATGCCTTAGGTGTGAGCTTACTAGGTAAAGCGCTTGCTGGGCAGGGTGGTCTACAAAAGTCATGGCCACGCTATGAGCGTCCGCTATCGACTAATCAAGTACACAACTTACAGCAGCGCCTGACCAATGCAGGTTACGATACAAAAGGCACTGACGGTATTGTTGGAACCAATACGCGTATGGCATTCCAACGCTGGCAAGCAGATAATGGCCAGACGCCAGATGGTTTTATTACTCAGCGCAGTGCGTCGTCGTTGGCATCATGGTGAAAGAGGTTGTTGGCTTTTATTTTTCATAGCCACTGTTAAAGCCATGCCTTAGTTGATATGCATACCTTTATTAATATGAAGGTCAGTACAACAAAAAAGCACCTTTAAAAGGTGCTTTTTTGCGTTAACCTATGTGTGCTAGTCACCACTATTTATTGTGATATCTGTGATATAAGCAATTTTGATATAGGAAGGGTGGAAGTCAAGCACTAAATAGTGCACGCACTAACGATGTTAAATATGAAGAAATGATATTGGTACAAGAAAAATTGTATTATGAATGATAAACTCTAGATTAGTTGTTTTATCAGTATTAATAACCAGAACAACCAAAAGCTAGAATAACCAAAAAGAGCGTGTCCTTATGATTACCGTGGAAGAGCTACAGTCAGCCATCAAGTTACGCATAGATAATTATAATAATAAAGATTTCCTACTCCAAAATAGAACCACTGCTACTTGTGAGCTGTTGGATAGTCTGAATCAAATACTGGCTCAAACCATTGTCTCATCGTTTGATGTACCCAGACAGAACCTATCTGCGATGGATGGCTATGCGATTGCTCAAGGTAGTAAACTCTTAACAGGCAGCTCAATTGAAATCATCGGAGAGTCTCAGGCGGGCTGCGCCTACATAGGTGAGCTAGCAGCAGGACAAGGCGTACGTATCTTTACGGGCGCAGTGGTGCCAGATAGCTGCGATACCGTCATTATGCAAGAGAACACCGATTTTGCCGCGATAAAAGATACTCTAGATAAATCACAGCCTTATAATATTACGCTCATCCAAACTGCCCAGATTGATAAGAATATTCGCAAACAAGGCGAAGAAATTGAATCGGGCGAGGCTGTCTTAACAGCTGGGAAACGTATCAACCCTGCTGATATTAGCTTGCTAGCAAACTTAGGTATCAGCCACGTCCGTATATTTGAACCGCTAACAGTAGGCGTTCTCGCGACTGGTGACGAACTTGTGGCGGTCGGTAACGATTTGACCAGTTTGGCACAAATATATAACTCCAATACGCCGACATTGAAAAGCCTGCTATCAGATCTACCGATTGCCATTCGTGATTACGGTATTATTTCTGATGACTTAGAGCAGACAACGGTCGCGGTCAATAACGCTATGCAAGAGTGTGATGTATTGGTTTCGACAGCAGGTGTATCGGTCGGTGATTATGACTTTTTGACTACAGTTATCGAGCAATTAGGGCAAGTTAATCACTATAAAGTCGCTATGAAACCAGGCAAGCCTTTTGTGTTTGGTGAGCTAAATAAAGGTATTGATAGGCCAGTATTGTACTTTGGTTTACCGGGTAACCCGCTCTCTACCGTGGTTGGCGCGCTACAATTTGTGATACCGGCACTGTGGCAGATGTCTGGTGCGGACTCGTCAGAGCAGCCGATACAGCTGAGTATTCGAGCCACGCTCACTAATGACATTAGAAAGTCAGCCGGCCGCAAAGACTTTCAGCGCGGTTTGTTGACACAAAACGCAGCGGGTAGCTATACCGTTGAGTGTTTCTCCAGTCAGCAGTCTCACAGAATAAAGCAGCTTAGCCGTGCCAATTGTTTTATTGTATTGGATAAAGACAGCGGTAATATCACCGCAAATAGTACGGTTACGGTGCAACCTTTTCCTTGGCTATACACTTAAGACGATCTATTCAATGAATATCTACAGTCATTCAACAGACTTCAAATAGTTAAGTTCTGCTAAATGCAAATAATCAGTAACGTATGAATAGTAAGTAACGTATGAATAATGATAACGTCAAAATAGGCCCTGCCCACTGGTATGTGCCACCATCAGATACGGCCATAGCCGATGACTATGGTCGGTTGTCTATCGCTGCGCCTGTACATGCAGGGCATGCATCTGAATACACCCAGCCTCTGACCGATGGGTTTTCACGTCGTCTGACTTATCTTCGTTTGTCTATTACTGATTTTTGTAATTTTCGCTGTGAGTACTGTTTACCAAATGGCTATCAAGGTAAGCGTCCCGATGATGAGCTAAGTATTCCTGAGATTGCCACATTGATACGTGGTTTTGCCCAAGTAGGGACTAAAAAAGTCAGAATTACTGGTGGTGAACCATCCATTCGTCGTGATGTTGTCGAAATTATTAAAACCATCAAACAGACTAAAGGTATTGAAACGGTTGCTATGACCAGTAACGGCTATAAGCTCGGCAAGCATTTAGCCAGTTGGCAAGCTGCTGGATTGAATCAGCTGAATATCAGTATGGACAGCTTTGATGCCGCGACTTTTCATAAGATGACGGGCTTTGATAGTCTGCCGCAGCTACTTGCCGATATGGACACATTGTTAGAAACGACAGATATCAAGCTCAAAATTAACAGCATTTTAATGGCAGAAACTGCCTTTGAGAACCTGTTGAACGCTATCGATTATGTCAAAAGTAGAAAAGTTACTTATCGTTTTATTGAGTTCATGCAGACCAGTGATAATAGCGACTTATTTTTTGCTCAGCACGCACAGTCTGACAGTATCATTGACTACTTATTAGAGCATGGCTGGCAATCACATGATCGTGGTAGTGATGATGGCCCAGCAGTAGAGTATAGTCATCCCGACTATATAGGGCGTATCGGTATGATTGCGCCTTATGCTGCACATTTCTGTGATACCTGTAACCGCCTGCGAGTCAGTAGCCAAGGTCGTGTGCATTTATGCTTATTTGATCAAGGCAACTATGATATTCGTCCGCATTTACAAACAGGCGATGTGCAAGGGCTTGTGAGTACGTTACATGATTTTATGCCGATTAAACCTGAGCATCACCATTTGCATGACGCTGATAGCGGTATCATGCATAATCTATCTATCATTGGTGGCTAGGGCATGTCTTCAATTCACTTGATAGTCATCTCAATGGGCTAAAAATGGCTGGAATTTTGCCAAACATCGTCAAATAGCTGGTTAATATCCCGATATTATCTGCGCTATTTTCCTTGTCTGACGGCAATTTATCTCATTTTTATCACCATTCTTGAAATGAAGACACGCCCTAGTATTTTAATAACGACATCGCATGTCTATTAAGGAATCATTATGAGCAAACCCGCTGCGGCATTTATCCCGCTTAATATTGCTATTTTAACTGTCTCAGACAGTCGCACGTTGGCAGAAGATACCTCTGGTCAGTACTTGGCAGACAGTCTAGTAGAGGCAGGGCATCACTTGGCAGACCGTAAGCTGATCACCGATGATATTTATCAAATAAGGGCGGTGATTAGTGGCTGGATTGCCGATCCAAGCGTCCATGCCGTTATCACGACTGGTGGTACAGGTTTTTTCATTAGAGACAGTATGCCTGAAGCTGTAAAAGTACTGTTTGATAAATCCATCGATGGCTTTGGTGAAATGTTCCGTTTAATCTCAAAAGATGAGATTGGCATGTCGACTGTACAGTCTCGTGCAGTGGCAGGTATGGCAAATGGTACGGGCATATTTTGCTTGCCTGGTTCATCAGGCGCGTGTCGTACGGGCTGGGAAAATATCTTAAAAGAGCAGTTTGACAGTCGTACTCGTCCCTGCAATTTTGTGCCGCATTTTATGGCACAAAACCCAAGCCACGATTGATGTTATCAATGATGAATGCTTTTAACCCTTTGGCTGGTATTGTTGTTTTGGCTGGTGGCGCATCCAAACGTATGGGTACGCCCAAAGCGGAACTTGTTTTGCCAACAGGGGAGCGCCTATTGGATTATCATGTTCGTCATGCACTTGAACTAAATGCAGTGCACACGAATCTGCCTATTATGATTGCAGACAACGGACGCGGCTTTGCAGTTGATGTGGAACTCATGCAAAGCCGACCGCCTTCATCTGTGTTTCATATCTCTGATTATATTGCTCATGAGAGCGATGAGCAGATGGATACGGCTGGTGCATTGGCTGCTATTGAGTCTGCCATGCAAACATTAATAGCTATAAGTAGCTCAGAAGCAAATCAAGTCAGTCCGTCATCATGGCTGCTGGTTGTTAGTTGTGACAGTTTGATACCAGTGACTGACTTGTGGCGCGAATTGCAACAAGTGATTGTTCAAGCCGTTGATAAAAAAGTGATTTGTTTGACGGATGAGCATCATTTATATCCATTATTGGGGCTTTATCGGTTAAGTATTGAGCCTGATTTACAAGCCTATATTGATAACAATCAGCGCCGAGTAATACCGTTTATTAAGCCGATTGTGCAATCTGTACCCTTTGCAAAGAGCTGGCAGCACTTGACCAATTTTAATACTCCTGAAGATTTTGAGCAGGCATGTGTGGCTTTAAGTAATTTATAAAAAAGTCTATCGAGAGAAATTATCAATGAATATTAATAGCCAAGAAACCAACCAATCCACCTTATCCCATCTAGACAGTGACGGTGATATTACCATGGTCGATGTGAGTGGCAAAACCGCCACGACACGCGAAGCTTACGCTGTTGGGCAAGTGCGTTTTCCAAGCGAGATTTATACCCAAATTAAAGCAGCGGATGGCATGACCAAAAAGGGCAGTATTACCCAAACGGCGCATATTGCAGGTATCATGGCGGCCAAGCGTACGCATGACCTTATTCCACTTTGTCATCCATTACCGTTGGATAAGATTGGCTTGAGTTTTGACTATGATGATGACAGTCACAGTATTGATGTGAGCGCAACTGTCAAAGTGACCCATAAAACAGGGGTTGAGATGGAAGCGTTGACAGCGGTCAGTGTGGCTTGCCTGACCATTTATGATATGACCAAAGCACTGTCACATGACATTATTATTGATGGCGTTCGTCTGATTAAAAAGACAGGTGGCAAATCTGATTATCAGCATAAATAAGACTACCAGCATAAATAAATAACATCGTTCAATTTTGTTTGAACATTTGGCGATATAATAAATATGAAGCTCGACAGCTTGTAATGAATGGAGGGTTTTATGAGTACTACGGATGTGATGGATAATACTGATATAGAAAAAAATAGCGAATCATTGATGACTATCAACGTTTTGTACTTTGCAAGCTTAGCTGATGAAGCAGGCTGTTCGCAAGAAACCGTTAGCATAGATCAGTCAGCATCACTCACGGAGTTGTATCAACAGTTGACGCAAAAGCATCGTTTTAGTCGCCCGCAGTCAGATCTACGCGTGGCTGTGAACGATTATTTCGTTAAATGGACAGACCCTATTTATGATGGTGATAGCGTGGTGTTTATCACACCAGTTGCTGGTGGTTAGATAGGTGCTCACTCATACCTAAAAACCTAATCTAAAATAAGTAGAGAAAGTAAATGACAGATAATGTTCACAGTCATTCGATGACTATCAAACGTAGCGTAGATGATGTCTATGCAGTCGCTGAGCGTGATGGCTTTGCGTTATTAGATGTAGCAATTGATGAGGACAGACTCAAAAAGATTCTTGATGATGACAGCTGCGGCGCGTTTGTATGTTTTGAAGGAAGAGTACGCAATCATAATAACGCTACTAGCGTTGATCGTTTGACTTATTACGGTTATGAGGATTTAGCAATCAATCAAGGCCGGGCTATTATAGAAGAGGCCAAAAAACGTTTTGAGATTACGCATGCTATAGCGATACACCGTATTGGTCCTTTGGAGATTGGCGATGTAGCTATCTGGGTAGGGGTCGTTTCTGCGCATCGTTACCCAGCCTTTGATGCATGCCGCTGGATATTAGACACGGTAAAGGCAGATATTCCCGTCTGGAAGCAAGAGTATTATCAGGATGATTCTTCTAAATGGTTGAGCAATAATGGGTAGGTTGACCGTTGCTGTCTCTGTCTTTACTGGTTTAATATTGATGTTAAGCGCCTGTACACCAGATAATACCAATCATAAGGCGGACTCTGTTAATTCAACTGAGCAGACTCCAACCTTACGTATCGCTGCGGCTGCCAATTTGTCTGATGTTTTGCCTGAAATTATTGAGGGTTATCAGGCAGATAAAGCCCTAGATGATCAAAGCATCGATGTGACTTATGCTTCGTCAGGTAAATTATATACTCAGATTAAAGCAGGCGCCCCTTATGATATTTATTTATCAGCCAATCAAGAATTTCCTGCTAAGCTGGCTAAAGAAAAGGCAAGTCAGGTTGATGGTTCTAACGATGCAACCTATCAGCCATTTACTTATACACAAGGTCAGTTGGCGCTGTATAGTGTGCCCAAGCCTTTAGATAAAATCGATACAGCATCTGCATCCCTAGCTGATGTATTGATGAATGACGATAACGCTAAAATAACCATCGCCAATCCCGAGCTTGCTCCGTATGGCACATCGGCAAAAGCATATCTACAATCACAACATATCTATGAGCTTTTAAGTAAGAAAAAACGAATCATACAGGCAGAAAATATCAGTCAAGCTTTTCAGTATGCACATACGGCTAGTGTCGATTATGGTTTTGTTGCGCAGTCACAGCTCGTCGCTATTAAAGCCCAGCCTGAGCAGTTTATAACATTAAAGCCAGATACCTATCCTGCTATTTTACAAGATGGTATCGTAATCAGTGATTCAAATCGGGCGCTAGATTTTACCAGCTACTTACGTTCAGCCGTAGGGCAGCAGTATTTTGTGCAAGCAGGTTATTTGTCCGTGCAGTAATCGAATACACCACCACTTTTATCTTTATCACCAGTAGGGACGAGCAGTGACATTATGATAGATCAGTCGCTTATGTCAGATATGCTAAGTCCACTGTGGGTAAGTGTTAAGCTTGCTAGTGTCACTACCTTATGCTTATTATTATTTGCTACGCCTATAGCCTATTGGCTTGCCAAACCTAGTCGCCACCACTTTGTGGTACGGTTCAAAGTTCTGCTCATGGGCATTATTGCGATGCCGCTCGTTTTGCCGCCTACCGTTATAGGATTTTATCTTTTATTATTGTTCAGTCCCAGTGTGGGAATGGGAAAATGGCTGAGCGAGCATCATATCAGTCCATTGGTTTTTACATTTGAAGGTCTGGTCATCGGCTCCATCATTTATTCCTTACCTTTTTATATCCAGCCTGTCTATGCCCAGTTTTTACGTATTCCGCAAAGCGTGATAGAAGTGGCGCATTTACTAGAGCCTAGCCGTCTAAGACGTTTTATGCGAGTAGCACTGCCACAAGCGCGCGTTGGCATTATCCTTGGTAGCT
The DNA here is from genome assembly GCF_052376215.1 of Psychrobacter sp. AOP7-B1-24. Lineage (NCBI taxonomy): Bacteria > Pseudomonadati > Pseudomonadota > Gammaproteobacteria > Moraxellales > Moraxellaceae > Psychrobacter > Psychrobacter sp. AOP7-B1-24. The sequence goes on along the minus strand of NZ_JBQSVL010000011.1, from coordinate 30,232 downwards.
TAGTCAGCTTTGCCCATACCATTGGCGAGTTTGGGGTGGTGCTCATGATAGGGGGTAGTATCTCGGGGGAGACCAAAGTGGTGTCGATTGCGATATATGAGCAAGTTGAGGCGCTTAACTACGAAGCTGCGCATATGATGTCTGGCATCCTCATTATTATGGGGATGATCTTGGTGGCGTTGATCGCCAGTGTGAATAGGCTGAATCAGCGTTAATAAGGCTGAAATTACCACTTAACGCTTGAGCAGTATGCGGGTCTACAGAGCATCTGCTTTAGCGATGCTCGTTTGGGCGTTTGATACTATCAGGACTTGCTTCATAGATAGCCTCTAGTTCAACCTCTGTTAGATATTTTTCAACAATAGGAAAAAGCTCACGCTCTTCAAAACGAATGTGCTCGTATAGTAATGTGCCAAACTCTCTGACTTGAATGGCGGTTATATTTTTAATATCAGTATTTTTAGAGGTTATTATATTATCCAGCATCTTATGTAGTGCTTTATGTTGTTCATCAAGAGTATCGAGCACTGCTGCGACATCAGGTTTGGATGCTCGATAAGGCTGGAGTGCATGCGCGATGAGGTTGTCTTCAATATGAAAGTGATACTGCATGTCATTCATATAAGCGGTTAGGTTGTCTAGGTACTTCACAATCTCGTCAGGCTCATTTCTGCATTCCTTGGCATGACGAGATAGATTAAGACCGAGATGATGCTGGCGTGATAAAGGTTGTAATTGGTGAGCACGTTTCATAGTCAGATACCTTCAGGGCTGTGAGTATTCATCTTAGTATCACTTTTTAGCACTGTCTAAATCATTTGAATAAGCAAATAAAGCGGGTGCGCCGCCTGTATGCCAAAATAACACACGATCCGTTTGCTTAATTTTACCCGTGCGAATCATATCTATTAGCCCGCCCATTGCTCTGCCTGTATAAACAGGGTCCAACAGTATGCCTTCAGTTTGGGCAGTCAAAGCAATGGCCTCATTTTCTAATGTACCAACCACGCCATAACCTTCTCCGACATAGTCAGCGTTCAGTATTAAATCCGACTTGGAAAACTCATAATCTGCACTGATTAACTCTGCCGTACTATTGGCGAGGGAGAGTGTATATTGATCAAATGGAACTTTGTCCGTCTCACCTTTATCGATATTGATGCCTACTATTTGACAAGGTGAGTTGAATATTTTTTTGCCAAGCATTAGGCCTGCCTGTGTACCTCCAGAGCTCGAAGCAAAAACGATATGCGTAAAAGATAATTGCATACTTTTACGTTGTAACTCTAGCTCTCTAAAAGCTTCTGCAAATGCTAGAGCACCCAACTCGTTTGAGCCACCGTAAGGTACCACGTAGGGGTTTTTTCCTTGATTTATTAATTGTTCGACAATGCTTGGAATATCTTCGCCTTTACGATTAACACCTGCCCAGTGAATATGACAACCAAAAATTTTATCTAATAAAAGGTTGCCACTGGCTTGTTCGGGCTCTTTGCCACCTAAGACTAAGTGACATTCCAGCCCCAAACTCGCAGCAGCAGCGGCAGTCTGTCGGCAATGGTTTGATTGAGCAGCACCCGCTGTAATAATCGTATCAGCACCTTTAGCGAGTGCATCACCAATAATGAACTCGAGCTTTCGCGTTTTATTGCCACCTAGTGCCAGTCCTGTATTGTCATCTCTTTTCATAAAAATGGTAGTGCCATCAAGCTTTTTGCTCAACTTACTAAGCTCAACCAATGGCGTTGGAAAAAATCCTAAGGACTCTCTAGCAATGTGGTCGTAGTTCATATTTTTCTCATTTTATAATAAAAGATATGACAGATAAGTGTGACTCAAACTCACTATTGGTTTTGGACGTCACTGACTAAAGACAAACCAAATAGCCCCATGCAATATTGAATATTAGCATGAGGCTATTTTTAGATAAACAGTTATTTAAAAGTGCAGTTTAACCAATGCACTAGGTGTGTTTTGAGTTTGATCACTACCATATTTATTTTTCCAGTAGCTATATTCCATACCGACTTCTAGGCGGTTATCAATACCCAGTGCATCTTGTAAGTTATATTTTATCTGTGGATTGATATGCAGTTGATCTTTTAGGTCATCGTTGTTAAATGAATAGTCCACATAACCATCAATGACGATGTTGTTTTTCTCCCAGCCATAAGTCAATGTGATTTGTTGGTCATCATCGGTATTGTCATTAAAGGCATGATATATAGACGCGGATGCGTATTTCATACCTGGAATAGGCACATTGAGGTCTGCACCAATACCGACCAGATAGTTGTCTTGGCTAAAGCCCGTACTGTTTGAGCCAAACTCATATTGACCTGCTAAGTTGACTTGTTTGATAAAACTATCATCAAAGGTTTGTAATTTGAATTTAGGCGCGAACTCACCATACGTCTCTTTATATTTATTATTATCACTATCGCTAGCACCTTGATGGCGATCAACAAAGAAAAACACACCGCCCCAAGTGTGGGTAGAGGCATGCTCTAGTGTGACAGTCGTTAATTCACCATCTTCTACTAGCTCATAATCGTCACCATATAGGACAGACAGACTGGTGTCGCTAAAGAGTACCTTAGCATGAGTATTACTCATGGCTCCTAATGCGACAATAGTAACTAAAGCTGTGGTTAGTGGTTTGAGAAAGAATAGATTTTTTTTCATGTTACTTTTGAAGGCTTGGATAGGTAGGGGTAGGCTTGTAGATAAGTTGTAATGCACAGTAGTACTCCTTTATATACAGTCATTGGCCTTAGCAGGCTAGATATCATGGTAGAAATAGCTTTGATGTTCTATCAAAAATCTATCTATATTGCTAAGGAGAAAGCTCAGTCAACTTGCAGTACAAATTAACCATAACGAAGATGAATACGCCAAATATAAGCGTCTTTTATATTGCAAAAAATTTATACAATCACTGTAATTTTGTTGCAACATTTTTTAACACTCCGAAACAGTTAAGCATTTTTTATAATCACTGACAACGATATATTTACTATGAATACAACGTCTTAGAGTGTTCTAAGTTTTTGATATTGGCTAAGTTTTTGATTTAATTAATTTAACTGACCATATGGTCAGGAAAGTTAATTTTGTAAGGAAAAGTGATTATAGATAATAGTTGGGTTGTTTAACGACTGGCGGAAAACAGTGTTGTTAAGGACAAGAAAAAAACGTGATTGATAGAAAGGATGGTGATAAATAGAGGTAGAATGGGCGATATACCCTAGTATGTCAGAATTTTTAGACACAAAAAAACCTCAAACAATCTAATGTTTGAGGCGAAACTTGCTTAAAATCGTAAGTCTAAATTCGTTTTAGCTTTTTACTAAATATGGCGCAGCGGACGGGACTCGAACCCGCGACCTCCGGCGTGACAGGCCGGCATTCTAACCAACTGAACTACCGCTGCTTAGGTCGTCTTTAGCATTTCACCTTTATGAAGAGATCCACTTCGCTAAATAAGTGGTGGGTGATGACGGATTCGAACCGCCGACATTCTGCGTGTAAGGCAGACGCTCTACCAACTGAGCTAATCACCCTTCGAATAATTGCTATGCAATTCATTCAACATCAACCGAGCCCTAAGTTTGTCACTAAGCTCTGCTGCTGTGGATGTGTATTATATAGATTTACACATGGCTGTCAAACGGTTTTTAAAAAAAATAGTAAATAATTTAAAATACTTTATGGATACTATTATTAATAGCATCTTACTTATTGTATTTATTGATATTTTTATAAAGTAGCTTATTGTGGTTGGCTGTTGTTTGATGACCAAAATCTACTATACTGTTGATGCTTTACTGCTTATGCTTTATTTTTTTATTTTGATTTTTGGAGGCGGGCATAGATAATTCTACGGTTGAACAAACCTTTGCGACCTGGTCTTGGGGAGACTTTGCGGGGTTGGGTCTGGTATTGCATATTGTTCTAATGATAGTCATGACGCTACGAGTTGTCTCCGTACAGCGTAATATAGGTGTGTCTATTGCTTGGGTTGCTGTGCTTTACACACTGCCTGTTTTTGGACTTATCGCTTATATACTGCTTGGTGAGCCAATGATTGGGCGGCGCTATCGTGAGCGTGTCGACCAAGCAAGTTTATTGATGAATGATATGGCGCGGCGTGAGAATTTGGTGTTTGATCAAGGTCAAGATTTGTTACCAGATAACTATCGCGGTGTCAGTCAGATAGGTACGCGCTGGACAGGATTAGGCGTGTTTCCCAATCATAGTATGCAGCTATTGACAGATCCTAATACGATCTTTCAGAGATTGATTGAGGACATCCATGCCGCACAGAGCATTATTCTGATGGAGTTTTATATTGTTTATCCAAAAGGACAAGTGTTAGAGGTAATAGAAGCTTTGTCATCAGCAGCGCAGCGCGGCGTAGAGTGTCATATATTGGCTGATAGTGTGGGCAGTTTTAGTTTTTTTAATAGTAGTGCGCATCGTACATTAGAGAAAGCAGGTGTTTTCGTTCATCAGTCGCTGCCAGTGGGGTTATTTAAGACGTTGTTTAAGCGCTCAGATTTGCGCAATCATCGTAAAATCGTGGTTATTGATGAGTATATTGGATATATCGGTAGCTTTAACTTGGTCGATCCGAGGTTTTTTAAACAAAATAAAAACGTTGGGCAGTGGATTGATGTGGCGATACGCACGACCAGTCAACATTCTATTAGTATTACGACAGCCATGGCAATAGTGGTGGCGACGGATATCGGTGCTGAAAATAATGATAACCTACATGCGCTCAACCAGCGAGTAAATGGCTATACTCGTAAGTTATATGTGATGAATCCGACAATTAATGATCTAAACAGTCGGGTGAAGGTGTTAGGTAAAGCAGTTGACTATCATGAGCAACCAGACATTGGCTCTACATCAATTGTAATACCAAAAATGCCTGTCGTAGAGAATGTGCTAGCTCAGCTGATACCTTCTGCACCGCAAGTGACTGCTCATGTCATTTATAATACCTTGGTAACGGTGATTCATCGCGCCAATAAACGCATTTGTATCACTACGCCTTATTTTGTCCCTGATGAAGCATTGTCAGGTGCATTAACGACAGCGGCTAAGCGTGGGGTTGATGTCACAATAATTGTTCCTGAAAAAGTTGATTCTTTTCTGGTGCAGCATGCCTCACAGGCTTATTATCAAGAGCTGCTAGAAGCGGATGTGACCATTGCTTTATTTAAAGGCGGGTTGTTGCATACTAAAACGGTGGTGGTTGATGATGATTACTGTCTGTTCGGTACGGTGAATATCGATATGCGCAGTTTTTATCTTAATATGGAAGTTAGCCTGGCTATTTATACGCCAGAGATGGTTGCTCAAGTGGCTGATTGTCAAGAAGTCTATTTGCAAAATTGCCGATTTTTGAATTTGAAAGATTGGCAGCAGCGCCGCGGTGCAGAGCGACTGTTTGATAATGTTGTGCGCTTGTTTAGTCCTTTATTGTAGCCTTTTTAATTTTAGGGTAAGGTGAGCTGCCCATCTCATTTTTATCACTATGTTTAAAATGAAGACACGCCTTAAAGCAATGACAGATTTTATAGTAATTTTGTTTTTCTTATTATTGACTTACTTCTATACAGGACTCGCTTGACTATGTCTGCATCGTCTGCATCACCTATCACTCCTTTTGATTATATTGCCGATGGCTATTGGCAAGATTTTCTAGCTGGACGTGCTATCGCTGGTGGCATCGCTTATGAAACTGAACTTCGTAATTGCACGTTGGATGAATCGCTAGCCAGTTTACAGCGTGTCGATACACTACTATCACAAATCCGCCGTGAAATGATTAAAGTTGGACAGTGGGACGAAGACACGCTACTCGTTGATGAACGATATCGTAACTTTATGATGTTTTTGGCATTTTATGCCGGACGAGTATTGGCACAGCAATGGCAAAGTACGCCGCATTGGTACGGACAGTTTGAGCTACATAAGCGTTATCCTGAGCTACCTCTTATAACTGATGATTTTTATCAGCATATGGCAGTCATCTACCGTGATGCTTCTGATATTAATAAGACAACGTCATTGTTTTTTGCCCTAGAGCCGATAGGATTGCGTTTATTTGGTCACATTGACAGGCCGTTTGAAGCCGTAAAAGGTGGCCAAGTGGCTAGTGGCTTGTATCAAGCCGTCAGCTCAAATCTGCCAATATCAGATGATGCTCAAGTAGCTCCAGCCGTTAGCTCAGTAAGAGCAGTCATGCCAGCCAAGCCTATCATACAAAATACCAGTAAAAGTACGTCAGAAGATGCTTATTTGGATACGGCAAAGGCAGTCAGTCAAAATGAGGTATTGGAAACAGATTCGTTGACTGATACGCCGGCAGCCAAAGTTGTATTGCCGTCTAAAAACGAAAGTCAGTCTATATTGTCTAAAGTGACATCATCTGTAGAAGAGCCTAAACCAGTAGGCAGTGCTAAACCAAAATATATTGCATCAGCACACCCTACATCAAACTCTATAACAAACGAAACAGAAACAGTGTCTTTATCAGAACAAGTACCTTCATCAAAAACAGCACCCTTATCAAAAAGCGCACCAACGCCAGATATGTTTACGCAGTTGCTTATAGAATTGAATGAGATAGAGGTGGCGCAGACGTCGGGTCATGATGAATACCATCAATCTTCCACCGTGTTAGAGCAGTTTGAACAACACATTGCCAAGCAAACTAAAGCGCGTGCGCAAGTGGTGTTTTCAGAGAGTCAGATGGCTGCAAAGAAAAAAGCACTCTCAAAATTACAAGTGGCTGCTAATGCTGGAAATACTGCTGCAATGCTACGGTTAGCGATGTATGAGTTGCTTAATGAAGGTCTTGCAGCGGACAAAAATGCTTCTGCAGAGTCAGGTACAGCATGGGTTAAACAAGCCGCTAGCAAAAATGATAGCCGTGCACAGCGTTTGTTAAGCAAGATGTACTACCAAGGTATCGGTGTGGTGCAAGATATCGATAATGGCAAATATTGGTTAGAGCAAGCTGCTGAAAATGGTCACACGGAAGCAGCGAAGATTGTCATGCAATGGCAGCAAGCGCAAGCATTAATTACCACACAAAAACAAGAGCAGCACAGTACTAAGCGATACCAGTTATTATTGGTTGCCGTGATAGTCGTTGCATTATTGATAATACTCATTGTTTAAGTGTGATAGCTAAGGTGTATCCTCAATTCAGTCGATAATCCTCTAAATGAGTTGAAAATGGCTAAATCTTGCCAAACGGTGTCAAATAGCTGACTACTTATCTTGATATTATCTGCACTATTTCTCTTGTTTGACGATAATTTATCTCATTTTTATCATCACTTTTAAAATGAGGATACACCCTAAACTGCAGGTCTATGTAAGGTTTTCGGCTACTTGACTAAGACGTGCTATAAAAGTTTATTGTTGAGCGCCAAATTCAGGTAAAATTGGCGCGTTTTTTGCTGCTATTTTTTCCTATTTGATCAATTACTAATCTAGGCTGTTTCATGCCATCTTCTGATACCTCATCTGATTATTCCTCACAAGCAACTGGCTCTGTTGATTCCGTTAATTCTACATCGTTCATGAGACATGCTGTTTATAAACCGCCTGCTTATTATCAACTGGCCATTGGACTACTAAAGCCGTTATATCGACTGCAAGTATGGCGACGATCCCATAAACGAGAAAACTATCAGCAAGAAGTTGAGCAGCGTTTTGGTAAAAACTATCCATCAGTTCCAGTAACCAGTGCCAACGATACTGTTATCGCGGCAATAGCTCAGTCCAATGCTGATAAAGGTATTATTTGGTGTCATGCTGTTTCATTGGGTGAGACCAATACCGTTGCACCGTTACTTGATAAATTGTTGGCTGAGGGTTATCGAATATGGTTGACCAATACCACGCAAACTGGTTTTGCTCGTGGTGCTAGCCGTTTCGCTGATGATATTGCCCAAGGCCGCATGAGTCACAGTTATGTTCCTGTAGACAGTCCTGCCGTGATCGAGCAGTTCTTAGATCATGTAAAGCCTACGGTTGCCTTGTTTGTAGAAACAGAGCTTTGGGCAAATATTTTAACCAAGCTATCCGAGTATCGTATTCCTAGTATCTTGGTGAATGGTCGGCTATCAGCATCTTCGTTTAAAAGTTATCAAAAGATAAATGCAGTTAGTAGCAGTATGATGAAAAATCTGACGTTGATTATTGCGCAAGACAATGACTCTGCTAAACGTTTTCGGCAATTGGGAGCCGATAGCGCACAAATTCGTGTGGCAGGCTCTTTAAAATGGGTGATTAATACGCCTAAAACAAGTATATCTACAACCAATGTTTCTAAAAGCAGTGCTCCTACAAGCAGTATTTCTCAAGCTAACCTCTTGGATAGCGATGAAGTTGTTGCTGAAATGAAGGTGAGCAATGCAGCAGGTGAACGTAGCGAAATACTAGACCAAAAAGTTAAACTGGTGAATGATTTTGGTGTCATTAATCGTCCTGTCTGGGTAGCAGCAAGCACGCATAGCGGCGAAGAAGAGACGGTATTGTCATGGCAAAAACAGCTACTATCTAACCCAGCCCTTGCTAATACACTACTGATTATTGTACCGCGACATCCTGAGCGTTTTGACGAAGTAGCAGTGCTCATTGAAAAATCAGAATTAACGATGACACGGCGGAGTGCAAACGAGGGTATTAACCTTGAGACACAAGTTTATTTGGCTGATAGCATGGGTGAGCTGATGACTTGGTATGCATTAGCCGATGTGGCACTAGTCGGTGGGTCGCTGGTCGATGTCGGTGGTCACAATCCTGTCGAGCCAGCGAGCGTAGCAACACCTGTGATAATGGGTGGTTATACGCAGTCTTGCCAAGTGGTGGTCGATAAATTGTCTGAAGTAGGTGCATTATATCAACCGAATAATACGTTTTACCGTCCTACCGCCTCCGATGGCTTGATAGATGCCAGTGAGAGTAACGATGCGGTACTTATTTATCAACAGCTAGTGTCTTGGTTGAGTAATCTGGAATTGACAAAACAGGCAGGACAAGCTGGCGAGCAAATGACTGTGCAGCAGCAAGCAGTATTGACACGTCAATTTACGATGATTGAAGACGTTATCGAGCAATATGCCAAACAAGAGATACTATGAACTGTATATTATTGCCCGCTACAAGTTTTTCGCATGACTCTGCGCAAATCAGTGAGTCATCGCAGATCAACCATGTCAATAATGTACTCGCCGCCAAAGCTGGCGATACGCTAAAGATTGGTCAGCTAGGTGGTCAGCTAGGCACTGCTATCATTGAAAGTATCCACTCGGATAGTATTCAATTGCGTGATGTTCAACTGATTAGCGCACCACCACCCAAGTTAGACTTAACCGTCATATTGGCACTGCCACGCCCCAAAGTGTTACGACGCTTGATAATGGATATGACCGCGCTTGGCGTGCGCGATATCATTCTTATCAATAGCTATCGAACACAAAAAAGCTATTGGCAAAGTCCAATGCTGGCACGGCTTGACGAGTTTGTATTAGAAGGACTACAACAGGGCGTCGATACGATAGCACCTCGAATCAGCTTAGAAAAACGCTTTAAGCCATTTGTCGAAGATAAGCTGGCAAGTATTATGACCCACCGAGGTATTGTTGCGCACCCTTATAGTGGGCAGTCATTTGCACAGTATTTACGACACCAGCAATCATCATCTCCATCAAAAAAATTACCAAGTTTGGTTTGTATCGGTGCTGAGGGTGGCTGGATAGATTATGAGATAGCAATGCTTGCCGCACAAGGTTGTGAAGCGGTCAATATTGGTTCGCGTATCCTACGCACAGAAGCCGCCGTGAATGCTATCTTAGGGCAGTGGCTGCTACAGTGAACCTCAAAAAAAGAACCCTACAAAAAGCTCAAGAAATAGTAAAAAATCTATGACTGTTTAGATTTTAATAACCGGCAAATGTATGGTTTAAATAGCTATCATTATATCTGTTGCTAGATGTGTTTTTGAATGAGACAAATGTATTGATAATTAATCTCATTTCTATTAGTATGTTGTTTTGAAGTATTGCGGTGTTACTATCCTAACAGTCAGGGTTTTTATAGTTGTTTTGCCTTGTCGCCATCTTATCTTTCCGTTGTATTATTGTGGGGAAAACCATGTCACTGAATGCCATTAGCGCTAACCTAACTTCTACTAAGCTCGTCTTACCTGCTGCCGTATTTGGTATGATGTTGGGATTGGCGGGTTGTAATAACTCATCTACAACAGAAGAAAGTGCGGAGACAGACACAGCAGCAGATAGCAGTGAACAGCAAGCTGCGAATGGTGATGCTACGAGCGCAGACGGTCAAACAGTGACTATTTATTCTTCACGTAACGAGCAGTTAATTAAGCCATTGCTAGATCGTTATACCGAACAAACAGGCGTGAAGGTTGATTTGGTGACGGACAGTACAGGCCCGCTCATGGCACGTTTAAAAGCGGAAGGTCAAAACACACCCGCTGATATGCTTTTGACCGTTGATGCTGGCAACTTATGGCAAGCTGCACAGCAAGGTTTACTACAGCCAGTATCGTCTACCGTACTAGAAACCAATGTTCCAGCAAAGTATCGTGATCCACAAGGTCAGTGGACCGGTTTGTCACTACGTGCTCGCACTATATTTTATGATCCAAGCAAAGTTAGTGCTGACCAGTTATCTACGTATGCCGATTTGGCCGATCCAAAATGGAAAGGCAAATTATGCCTACGTACGTCCAAAAAAGTTTATAACCAATCGCTTGTAGCCAGTATGATGGAGCACTTGGGTCAAGAAAAAACGGAAGAAATCGTTCGTGGTTGGGTAGATAATTTGGCCACTGATGTGTTCAGTGATGATACCAGTATGCTTGAAGCCATCGCTGCTGGTCAGTGCGAAGTAGGTGTGGCGAATAGTTATTATTATGGTCGCATACTAGATGAAAAACCAGATTTTCCAGTCAATATATTCTGGGCAAACCAAGACACGACTGGTACGCACGTAAACATCTCAGGTGCTGGTGTCGTGGCAAGCTCAGACAATCCAGATGGCACGCTTAAATTGATAGAATGGTTGTCATCTGATGAAGCACAAGGTCTTTATGCCAGCTCAGATAAAGAATTCCCAGTAAAAGAAGGGATTGATGAGTCAGATATGCTCAGATCATGGGGCCCGTTCAATAAAGATGATATCAGTGTGCAGAAGTTTGGTGAGCTACAAACTCAAGCGATTCAATTAATGGACAAAGCAGGTTATAAATAGAAATCATAAATAATACCAATCTCAAAACGACCGTGACGAAGTTTGATAGCGTTTACGGTGTTTTGGGATTTGATTTTATATAAGGTTTCTATACGTATGACACGGTAATAATTTATGAGCACAACGCCAGATGCGTCTGTACGCAACAGTGCGACAGTCGATGACATTAGTATAAATAATGCTAGTATCGACAAACATCACATGGTCAGTCAAGACCATGCCACTCGGAAACGTATCTTCTCAAAATCAGTCTTAGGGCTGATTTCGTTGTTTATGCTTGTGCCAATTGTGATTGTACTGTTGTCGTGGACGCAGCCAGTTGCCGATATTTGGACGCACATGGCAGAGTATGTATTGCCGCAAGTCCTCAAGAACACCGCGATCCTATTGTTAATGGTCACGGTTGTTTCTGGTACGGTCGGTACCGTACTTGCGTGGATCACCAGTATGTATCGCTTCCCTGGGCAGCGGTTTTTTTCGTGGGCGCTGATGTTGCCGCTAGCAATACCAGCTTATGTCTTGGCATTTGTTACCTTGGGTATTGTTGATTTTAGTGGGCCATTACAGACGGGTTTGCGTGATTTAGGTATTAATACAGCGATTCCTTCGGTGCGCAATATCTGGGGTGCAGGTCTGGTCTTGTCTCTAGCGTTTTATCCTTATGTTTATTTACTGGCGCGCCAAGCGTTTTTATCGCAGGGCAGGCGCGCGATTGAAGCAGGGCAAATGCTAGGTTTGACCCGTGGTCGCGTGTTTTTCCGGTTGGCACTGCCACAAGCACTACCGTGGATTATCGGCGGATTGCTACTGGCGAGTATGGAAACGCTCGCAGATTTTGGCGCAGTTTCGGTCTTTAATGTTGATACTTTTACCACTGCTATTTATAAAGCATGGTTTGGCTTCTTTAGCTTGACCACTGCGGCACAGTTGGCTGCATTATTAATCGGCATGGTGTTTATCGTTGTGCTGTTTGAGCAGTATTGGCAGGCAAAGCGTGGTAGCTCTATCACTCAAGGTAGTAATCAGCGTTTTGAAGCCAGTACCTCTGCCAAATGGGCCATGACGCTATTATGCACAGTGATTTTTGCAGTGGCTTTCTTTATACCGTTTTTGCAACTTATCTATTGGACGGCGTTGAATTTTAGGCAGGATTTTGATGCCCGTTACATTGATTTTGTGACCAATAGCATCATGATTGCGAGTATGACCACGATTTTTATCGCCTTTTTGGCGGTTATTATCGCTTGGATTAAGCGTCAGTATCCTGATAGATCAACCAAGCTAATGACTACTTTGGCCAATTTGGGTTATGTGGTGCCAGGCACGGTTTTGGCTGTCGGTATATTTATTCCCATTGCTTGGTTAGACAATCAGATGATTGCTTTTGGCATTACGTCGCAGCAGTTGCTATCAGGTAGCGTGATTGTTATGTTACTGGCGTTGTCTACGCGTTTTATGACCGTTAGTTTTCAGCCGGTGGATCGCCAATTACAGCGATTGACCATCAATCAAGAAGCGGCTGCCAAACTGCTGAGTGACAGTCCTTATCAACGATGGCGACATGTGATGTTGCCAGTGCTTAGTCCTGGTGTATTAACCGCATTACTAATGGGCTTTGTTGAAGTCATGAAAGAGATGCCGATTACGTTAATGACTCGGCGTCAAGGCTGGGATACGTTGGCGGTGCGAGTGTTTGAGATGACCAGTGAAGGTATGTGGGGACGTGCTGCATTGCCAAGTTTATTGATTGTGTTGGTCGGACTATTGCCTGTTTGGATATTATTGCGTCAAAGTGACAAACAAAGCTAATCTTGATTGTCTGAAATAATTCGAAAATATTCAAAAGTTTCCATCACGTTTTATCCATCGTTCTACGGATTTTATTTATTAATCGCTAACTGGTACTGTCTATGCACACGGATCTAACTAAAAACTTATCAGACTCTCAAGCAATAAGTACTAAGCCAACAAGTACTAAGCCAATAGAGCCTCAGTCTACTGACAGGTTGGCGCGAGACCGTGGTTTTAGCTCAGATACCAAAGATGCTGCTCATCCTTATTTTAGTGTGCAAGACTTAATCGTAGGTTATGACGATACGATCATCGTCAATGGACTATCATTAGCGCTACAGCAAGGCGAGATTGGTTGCTTTTTGGGATATAGCGGTTGCGGGAAAACCACGGCATTACGTGCGATCGCAGGACTAGAAGAAAGTCGCGGTGGCAGTATTCAATTAAACAGTCAGTGCTTAACTGATAAAACGCCTCGTACCTCATTTGCGGTAGTACCAGCCAAACGTGGCATGGGTATGGTGTTTCAGGACTATGCGTTATTTGGTCACTTAAGTGTGGCAAAAAACATCGCTTTTGGTCTTAATAAATGGTCTGCCACTGACAAAAAAGCGCGTGTGGCTGAAATGCTAGGTCTGGTCGAATTAACCGAGCATGCGGACAAACGTCCTAGTGAACTCTCAGGTGGTCAGCAGCAACGGGTAGCCCTCGCACGTGCACTAGCGCCAAATCCCAAACTTCTGCTATTGGATGAACCGTTTTCAAACCTAGATGTGGTGCTACGTGAGTCACTGGCCATGAACGTTCGTGATATTCTAAAACGCACCAATACCACTGCTATATTAGTGACGCATGATCAAAATGAAGCGTTTGCATTGGCGGATAAAGTCGGCGTGATGCATGAAGGTAAGCTGGTGCAATGGGCGACGCCGAGTGAGCTATACCATGAGCCAGTCAGTCCTTTCGTTGCCGAGTTCGTCGGCGAGGGTGCGATGATAGATGGCATCATCAAAGAAGGTCATGTTGAGACAGCACTGGGTGATATCTATCGGCGTATGGAAGTCTATGATGAATCTGGTCAACCACAGCATTGCGAGTATGATTATCCAAATGGCACACTAATTAAAGTACTGGTACGTCCTGATGATATCATTCATGACGATGACAGTACGCAGACAGCACTGATTATCGGGCGTGTGTTTCGCGGTGCAAATTACTTGTACCGCTTACAACTTGACGATGGACAGACCGTACTATCGCTAGTTCCTAGTCATCATAATCATGAGATAGGTACGCGCATCGGTATCTTACCGATGCTTGAACATGTGGTCGTATTCGATGAAAAAAACGTTAATGCAACGACTTGGTCAGAGTATAATCTCTCAAAAAATATGTAATAAATAACACAATTTTTATCACCATTTCCAAAATGAAGACATGTTCTAATCATCCTCTTTAATGTTGACGTGTGGTTAGTATATGCAAATAACGCCCCAGCCACTTGTACGGCTCTAGCTGTGAGTAGCGCAACTCCATTCGTATCACCGCATCTGGGTCCGTATGTCCGCCACGTTTGAGTGGTGAATAGTCATGAAAGACGCGTAGACCGCTGGTGCGTATGGTTTGGTATTGATGCGCTATCAACCAAGACTCTACTTCTTCTTTAGCGACGGGATGATTGGGTGTCAGGCTTTTTTTATTATCAGCCTTATATTCGGTGTTATCAAGTAAATTAAAATTCCCCATTATCAGATTACGATAATCAAAGCTCGCTGGGTTATAAAAGCACAGTGACAGCGCACCATTATCTGTTAACTGCTTATCAAAAAAGCTCATGACTGCAGCGGGCTCTGCCAACCATTCAAGTAGGGCATGACAGAGTATTAAATCAAATTTATCTTTCTCATCACCGTTTACATTATCTGTTAGCTTTCCTGCAAGAGCTTGATACGGGCAAACATACCAATTGATATCAAGCTTTTGATCCAACTGCGCAGCACTTGTCTTGGCTTTTTCTAGCATGTTTTCTGATATATCATTGATGATGACTGTATGACCTTGTGTTGCAAGCTCAATAGCAATCTGTGCAAGCCCTGCACCCACATCTAAGATACGTAAAGGTCTGCCGAGGTCTTTGCTCATTTGGGCGCAATGCTCAAAGATATCACGGCGCAGGACTGCTAATCGAATATCCCCTTTTAGACCACCATAGACTTTCTTTTCAAAGTGATCAGCAATGGTATCAAAGCTACGATCTGTTCGATTACCTTCTAGTGGTATGGAGTGATTTGAGTCAGGATGATGGTCTTGATGTTTATTTGGCATAAGGTATTCATATCAATAAGTAAGAGGGTTAAAGTAATAAAACTATGGAGTACTACCTAGCGTTTCAAACGTCTGTTAATGACCCATTTAAAAACGACCTTCGCTAAAACAATAATGACAAGTACGACGATAACAAACACCCACATACCATTACCTTGTAGGTTTTCTTGATAGGCTTTTGCTAGATATGCTGATAAAGCCATCGCGACTAAAAGTGAGCCCCAACGGACATAAGGTACAGCATGATTGTTATGGTTAGGAAAGTTCGTAACATAATCGCTCGAAAAGCTATACAGCACCATTGCTAAAATCCAAACAATCGCAAGAATGATATCCATAGTAAAAGTAGCCTGTTAGGTCGTTATTTAAATGTTGTAAAAGGTGAGTTAGTGTAGCGGTTAGAGTTTTTTTGTCTAGTGCTTGCTTTCAGTTCACTCGATAGTCATGCCAATGGGCAGAGTATTTCACTGCTCAAAAGAGGGTAAGTTTGTCTGTAATAATGCCAAAGTCAGCCAATCAAAATGAACCTGTCAGTGATATATTTTTAGATGCCAAAAATTACTTGAGATATTACGGTTAATAGGCTGTTTTGCTTGATTTTAATGGCACTCAGACCGCCCTAAATCAACAAATTTGTGCTAAAATAGCTTCTTTATTTTACTATCAAAAATATCATTATTTTCGCAATATTTTTCACGCTTTATCGTGTTGCTTTGCTCGTTGTTTTTATTGGTGATTATCAATATTTATAGGAGCTAATAATCTATCTATAAAGCCTGAAAAATTAATAGCGTGTATATGAGTGAAGGAGTGTATATGAGCGAGTCGGTCAGTCCTATTGGCATCGTAGATGAACTGAAGCAGTCCTATTTGGATTATGCGATGAGCGTGATTGTCTCGCGTGCGCTACCTGATGTGCGTGATGGGTTCAAGCCTGTTCACCGCCGTGTTATGTATGCCATGCATGTGCTATCTAATGACTACAATAAGCCTTATAAAAAGTCAGCACGTGTGGTCGGTGATGTCATCGGTAAGTATCATCCACATGGCGATAGTGCGGTGTATGATGCGATTGTTCGTATGGCACAGGATTTTAGCTTGCGTTATCCGATGGTTGATGGCCAAGGTAACTTTGGCTCAATTGATGATGATCCTCCGGCAGCCATGCGTTATACCGAAGTGCGTATGACCAAACTGACCCATCAAATGCTTGCTGATTTGGACAAAGATACGGTCGATTGGGAAGATAACTACGATGGTTCTGAGCGCATGCCAAGCGTGATGCCAGCACGTATTCCTAACCTATTGGTCAATGGTGCAACAGGTATTGCTGTTGGTATGGCGACCAACATGGCACCGCATAATTTGACCGAAGTGATCAATGCGTGTTTGGCTTATGCCGAAAACCCACAAGTTTCAGCCGAAGAGTTGATGTCACATATTTCAGGTCCTGATTTCCCTACAGGCGGTATTATCTATGGCCGCGCGGGAATTTTAGATGCCTATCGTACGGGTAAGGGCCGTTTACATATCCGTGGTCGCTATCATATCGAGCCGATGAGTAATACGGGTGTCAATCGTGATCGTGAGCGTATTGTATTTACTGAAGTCCCTTATCAAGCCAATAAAGCCAAGTTGATTGAGCGTATTGCAGAATTGGTTCGTGATAAAAAAATCGAAGGCATTAGTGAGATTCGTGATGAGTCCGATAAAGACGGTATGCGTATCGCTATTGATTTGCGCCGTGGTGAGACTGCTGAAGTTATCGTTAATAACTTGTTCCTACAAACGCCGCTTGAGTCTAGCTTTAGTATCAATATGGTGGCGCTCGATGATGGTCAGCCAAAATTATTGACTTTGCGCCAGTTGATTGCAGCATTTGTCCGTCATCGTCAAGAGGTAGTAACACGCCGCACGATTTATGAATTAAACAAAGCCCGCGTACGTGGTCATTTACTTGAAGGTCTGACGGTTGCATTAGCAAATATCGACGAAATTATTGCGACGATTAAAGCATCTGCAAACCGTGGCCTGGCTCGTGAAAGTTTGTTAAATAACACATGGGGTTCAGGTAGCGTTGTTGCGATGCTAACGGCTGCTGGTAGCCAATCTGTACGCCCTGAGTTTATCGAAGGTGAAGACCCTAAAGCACCGTTTGGTCTAATCGAAAGTGAAGCGCGTTATCGCTTATCACTTGAGCAGGTTAATGCGATTTTAGATATGCAACTGCATCGCTTGACTGGTCTTGAGCAAGACAAATTGACCGAAGAATACCAAGACCTGTTGCGTGAGATTGCGCATTTAGAATCTATCTTAGGTGACTTTGATAAGCTAATGACTATTATCTCAAATGAGATGATTGAGATTCGTGATAACTTCGGTGATGAGCGCCGCACGGATATTATTGATTCACGTACTGACTTTAGCCGTGAAGACCTGATTCCCGAACAGACAGTTGTGATGACGGTATCACGTACTGGTTATGCTAAGACCCAGCCAATTGATGATTATGTCGCACAAAAACGTGGTGGTAAAGGCAAGTCTGCAACAGCGATGAAAGAAGATGATGTAATTGATCATTTAGTCGTGACCTCAACGCATTCTACTGTCCTGTGCTTCACAGACAGTGGTCGCGTCTTTAGCTTACGTGGTTTCGAAGTGCCTATCGCCAGTCGCGGTGCACGTGGTCGTCCATTGGTTAACCTGATCGGCTTAAATGGTGATGAAACTGTTACGACGATATTGCCGATTCCAAAAATTGTAGAAGACATATCTGCAACAGGTGAGAGCCCGTTAACTGATGATGATGGTTTAGTAGAGGGCAGCAACCAAGCAGAGCCACCATTTGTATTCTTTGCGACTGCCAATGGTACCGTTAAGCGTGTTGAGCTGAAGCAGTTTGCCAACATTCGCTCGAACGGTCTTATCGCGGTTGGATTAGAAGAAGGTGATAAACTGGTGAGTGCTCGTATTACTAACGGCAGTCAAGAAGTGATGTTGTTTGCCTCAAGTGGTAAAGCCATTCGTTTTAATGAAAATGATGCTCGCGCGATGGGTCGTACAGCTAAAGGTGTGCGTGGCATGCGTCTGTCTGCTGAAGAGTTTATCAAATCGTTGGTTGTAATCGAAGATGATGTACGTGAAATCTTAATTGCCTGTGAAAATGGCTTTGGTAAACGTACCTTCATCGATGAGTTCAACACGCAAAACCGTGGCGGTGGCGGTGTTATCGCTATTAAGACCAGTGAGCGTAATGGTGCATTGGTTCGTGCCACTAAAGTAGACCCAGAAGATGATATTATCTTAATCTCAGACAAAGGAACATTAGTACGCACGCCCGTTGAGCACGTTGCCAGTTCCGGCCGTAATACCCAAGGTGTCACGTTGATTCGTTTATCAAAAGATGAGAAGCTGGTTGCTATGGCACGTGTTGAACACGAAGAAGGCGATGATGAATTAATTGATGCGATGCAAGAAGATGGTACGTTTGATGTAGAAGGTCAAGAGCAGGTAGATATTGATGCTGCTACTGATAATACAGCGACGGCTGATGTTGTAGATAATACAAACAATGATGAGTTAGACGGCGAATAAATGTCTCAGTAGTTAGCTTTTTGATCTGGTCTTATAAGATTGTTCTAGGGCGTGTCCTCAATTCAATCGATAGTTATCTAAATGGGTTAAAAATAGCTAAATCTTGCCAAACAGCGTCAAATAGCTGACTAATATCTTGATATTATCTGCGCTATTTTCCTTGTTTGACTGCAATTTATCTCATTTTTATCACCATTTTTAAAATGAGGACATGCCCTAGTAAAAGCCTCTGACGTTCTCGTCGGAGGCTTTTTTGTTTTTCTGAGTGTTATTAATTTTGAGGTTTGCTGTTAGATTCTAAGCACTATAAGCCGCAACTTCTATAATTCTTTATAAATCACGCCCATAAAGCTATATTTTTAAGGCTGTTGTTATGTTTACGACCAATCAAACTTTTCAAGGAACTCTTGCATCGATATCGTCGAGCTTTCTATTTGCGATAATGTTTTTGTTTGGGCTTTTTATGTTGCCTTTGACCGGTACGCAAGTCGCGTCATGGCGTATATTGATGATGCTATTAAGTCTGGTGTTATTGGTCAGTTTTACCAAACAATGGCAACATGTTTTTGACTATATAAAGACGCTCAAGACAGTCAAAGAGTGGCTTATATTTGTGTTACCTGCACCAATTTTGGGTGGACAGATTTGGCTGTTTATGTGGGCACCAGTCAACGGTTTTGGCTTGGATGTGACGTTGGGTTATTTTCTATTACCACTCGTGATGATAGTGCTCGGACGATTTTTTTATCATGAGTATATGAGTGTATTACAGTGGGTGGCAGCGCTATTTGCAGCCATGGGTATCGGTTATGATATATTGCAATACGGCTCAATATCTTGGGTGACACTGTTTGTGTGCTTGGGTTATCCACCGTACTATCTGCTGCGGCGTACACTGTCCGTGCCACCAGTAACGGGGTTGTTGTTTGATTTGACGCTGCTTACACCAGTGGTGCTTACCATGTTATATTTTAGTAATGGCTTTAGTTTGGCGATACAAGACACAAAATTTTGGTATCTATTACCATTACTTGGTGCCTTTAGCTCGCTTGCGATGTCATTGATGATGATTGCTAGTAGTAAGCTACCAGTCTCATTATTTGGTGCTCTGAGTTATGTAGAGCCGATGCTGTTATTTATATTGTCTATTACCATACTTAGCCAAGATCTTGAAGAAGGTGGCTCTCTGTTCATGTACGGTATGATTACGCTTGCGCTACTGGTTATGATGGTTAATAGTGCTATAGGATATATAGTACAACGTCGTGATGATCATTTACATGGATATAGCGAGCCGCAGATAGGTGGGTTTCCGCCACGGCGTCATTTTATCAATCAACGTATCGATGGTGTGCTGATAGCACACCGTTTTCGTAAGATTCGCCGCTACCAAAAAAAGCTAAATAAAATACAGGAAAAAATCGAGAAACTTGATTTAAAATAGTTAGTTAGGTGTATTTGATTTACTTAATAAAAAAACTTTAATATTAGATGAATGAGGGGCATTGCTTATTTATTCTGACTTTGACATAATGCCGTCTATGATGTAAGCACCATACAATCAAAGCGTTTATTTTAGATTGCGCGATTATCTTATATACAAAAGCCTCAGACATTTTCGTCTGAGGCTTTTGTTTTTTTTAAAATTGCCAAGAATGTGTACTAAGCATTAAAGGTCGCTGCTATGATAACTACTAACCAAACATCACAGGGTACAATCACTGCCGTAGCTGCAAATTTTTTGTATTCACTTTTATTCTTATTCGGCTTATTACTGCAACCATTATCAGGTACGCAGGTTGCGTCGTGG
Organism: Psychrobacter sp. AOP7-B1-24; assembly: GCF_052376215.1. Lineage (NCBI taxonomy): Bacteria > Pseudomonadati > Pseudomonadota > Gammaproteobacteria > Moraxellales > Moraxellaceae > Psychrobacter > Psychrobacter sp. AOP7-B1-24. The sequence continues at coordinate 9,405 of NZ_JBQSVL010000011.1, read as the reverse complement.
CGCGTGTTGACGATGTTTTTTAGCCTAGTACTACTGGTAAGCCTACTAAAGCAGTGGCAGCATATTTTTGACTATCTAAAGACATTAAAAAATGTCAAAGAGTGGTTATTATTTATATTGCCGACACCAATTTTGGGTGCGCAAATTTGGATATTCATGTGGGCACCAGTCAATGGGCTGGGTCTTGAGGTAACGTTGGGGTATTTTTTATATCCAATGATTATGATTGTGGTCGGTCGGTTTTTTTATAATGAGAATATGAGTCTACTACAGTGGATTGCCATCATATGTGCAGGTTTTGGCATCGCTTACGATATCTTTGAGTATGGTGCCATCTCTTGGGCGACTTTATTTGTATGTTTGGGTTATCCTCCTTATTATCTGTTGCGCCGTAAGCTGGCAGTGCCTCCCATTACTGGGCTTATCTCCGACTTGACGTTGCTACTACCAGTCGTACTAGTCGCGCTGTATATGAATGGTGGTTTTGAGTTGGCAATATCTGATCATAAGCTGTGGTATCTACTGCCATTATTGGGCATTATTAGTACCGCCGCAATGTCATTAACGATGCTGGCAAGTCAAAAATTACCAGTCTCACTGTTTGGCACTTTATGCTATCTAGAACCGATATTCTTGTTTCTATTTTCCATTGTTCTTTTAGATGGCAACATGGAGGAGGGCGGATCGATACTGATGTACAGCATGATTTTTGTTGCACTGCTTATTATGATTGCTGATAGTGCGCTTGGTTATCTCGGGCGTAGACGTGATGATCGTTTACATGGCTACAATGAGCCACAAGTTGGGAGTTTTCCACCACGTCGTCGCCTAAAAAACCGCCGTATCGAAGGTGTATTAGCTGCACATCGGTTTCGTAAAATTAAAAAATATCAGCAAAAAATAAATAAGATGACACGCAAAATCGAAGCACTTCATTTAAAGTAGGTGTTGCTATAGTCGGTCCTAAATAAAACAGATACAAATATAACCATGCGATGCTAGGTACATTTTCCTTGCTTACTGTGCCTGCGCAGACAGAGGCTACGCAAAATGTACCCAGTATCGCTGTGTTTATTTTATAGTGGATCGACTATAGGAAGTGCCATAATTTAGGTTGTGAAGCTTATTCTGTGTCAAAGATGTGATAATTACGCTATTATCAAAAGCAGTGCTGTTATGCTTAAAGAAGCACAGTGCCCCATATATAAAAATTATCATTCGTTGACACCATAATATTGACACTATAATTAGGACGATTTATGTTACATCTTCATCATTTAGCAAACTCGCGCTCGTTTCGTATTTTATGGTTATTAGAAGAGCTAAACGTCGACTATAAATTGACGTGCTATGAGCGCAATAAAGCCTATCGCGCGCCAGAGAGCCTAAAAAAAGTACATCCACTTGGTAATGTTCCCATACTAGAGGTGAACGATCGTGCTTTGGTCGAGTCAGGATTTATCATTGAATATCTGATTAAACACTATGATACAGAACAGACATTTAAACCGACTGATGACAACGAAGACGCATGGGAAGCCTATACTTTTTGGCTACATTTTGCGGAAGCATCGTTGATGCCACTATTGGTGATGCGCTTGGTATTTACCAAGGTTGTTGATCAATCGCCAATGCTGATTAAGCCCATTAGTAAAAAAATTCAGGGCCAAGTTGAAAAAAACATGATAAGCAGTGGTTTAGAGAAAATGTTGTACATGGTGGAACAGCGTTTACAAGACAATCATTGGTTTGCAGGTAGTGACTTTAGCGCAGCTGATATCCAAATGCACCTTGCGCTTGTTGGTGCTAATGCAGGTGCAGGTTTGGACAGTCGTAAATATGCCAATATTTTGAACTGGCTCAAGCGTTGTGAAGAGCGTGATGCCTTTAAACGTGCAGAACAAAAGGGTGGTCGTTTACAGTTTTAGACGAAACACATTTGCACAGTGAGAAATAACTCATTTAATAGTAAAATGAAAGGTTTTGTTTATTATAGACAAAACCTTTTTTAGGATAAAAGATGACAGATCTGAATAAATCAAATGCTCCAAATACAGATACAGATACCATTGCTGAGTCAAAAACTGACAGAGCAAGTATCAACAGAGACAGTATCAATAGTCAGCAAGTTTCTATCAAATCTTGGTCGCAGAAGATTCTGGTTGTCATACTATGCGCAGCGAGCTTTTATGGTGGTTGGAAGTCTTATGAGTCCAATATGGTCAATGAGTGTACGGCCAATGGTGGACAGATGGTTGAAGCACAAAAAACCATGATGTGCCAATTATCATAACCGCCGATTGTTATATATAAGAGACGTAACGCGATGCTAAAGCTAACCTTTTTGGGCACCTCCGCGGGTGTGCCGACGAAACAGCGCAACGTGACCGCACTGGCGATTGAATGTCTGAATCCTTATTTGTCCGGATCAAACCAAGGCAATGACAAACAGAACAATCCAAATAAAAAATCGCGTCCATGGTTATTGATAGATTGCGGTGAAGGTACGCAGCAGCAACTGTTGCACACCAAGCTGTCTATGCGTCAATTGGTTGCTATCTGTATCACCCATGTGCATGGCGATCATTGTTATGGTCTGCCAGGATTATTGGCCAGTGCAGCTATGTCAGGACGCCGTGAGCCATTAACTTTGGTTGCCCCAAAAGCTATTGCTACCCTGCTTGAGGCCATCACTGCCACGACAGAACTGCATCTGCCCTTTGCTCTCAATTTTGTAGCGATTGAAGAGGTGCTGTCTGAGCAACGTGATACAAACAAGGTAAATATTCGATTAAGTGACCAGCATCAGCTTAATATTGATATCACGCTGCTATCACATCGGGTTGCGTCCCATGCATTTGGTATCACGCAGACTATTCAGCATCGCACGCTTGATACAGATAAACTACTAAAGCAAGGCATTCCTGCCAGCGCACTATGGGGTAAATTGCAGCAAGGTCACGATGTCATCACTGAAGACGGTCAGCAGTTATGTGCCGCTGATTATGTCAATGATGACCTATCACGAACGCGAGTAGTGGTGGCTGGTGATAACGATACGCCAGCGTGTCTCACTACGGCGTTAGTTGATACCGATTTATTGGTGCATGAAGCGACATATACGCATGAGGTGTTGACCAAAATTCAAGGCAAAAATCCAGAGTTTGATCCGATGCATAGTAGTGCGCAATTGGTGACGGATTTTGTGGAAAAAAGTGGTGTAAATAATCTAATATTGACGCACTTTAGCGCCCGTTATCAGGGTTTTAATAATCCTAATAGCAAGACACCAAATATGGCACATATTCGTTTAGATGCTGAGACCGTTTTCAAAGGCAATCTATGGTTAGCAGCAGATTTTGACCAATATATGGTCGATGGTGCAGTTGATTCAGTAAGTAATCAAGAGGGCCGTCAAAAGGGCTGTCAAAAGGAAAACCGCGTGCAGTATATAGGCTCTGCACGCAGTTATTAAAAATGACCTAACGCTGTTGATCCTCGATAGCCAATTGTGTCACACCACTCCAGTACCGACTGAATTGGTAAGCAACCCGTCCTGAACGCCCACCACGCTCTGATGCCCAGCGTAGCGCGTCCTTTCTGATTTTATCGGGCATCAAATGATGCTCCAAAACGCTCTTAGCGCCATCATCCAGAGCAGCTGAGATTTTCTGCTGCTCTACATTTAGATAGTGCTGAATGATATGCAGATAAGTCTGCTGATCCATGGGGTGGAAAGTGAGTGATAAACCAAATCGATCTGATAGTGACACTGTCTCGTCAATGGCTTCATAGGGGTTGACTTCATCCGTCTGCCCATTATAAATATCAACATTGTCTTTCATCATCTGCGGTAGTAAGCGACGGCGATTACTGGTGGCATAGACCAGTAGCTTGTCTTGTTCAGAGTCTAGCGAGCCATCAAGCACGCTCTTTAGCGCACGATAGCTTTCATCTTGACCATTAAAAGCGAGGTCATCACAGTATACGATATAGCGACAACTACAATCTGTTGGTAAGGCATTAATAGCAGCGCGAATTTTATCTAATACTTGCAGATCATCGCGGGCAACCTCAATAATACGCAAGCCTTCACTATGATAGGCTTGTAGCAAAGCGCGAATCAATGATGATTTACCAGCACCGCGTGTCCCTGACATTAAGACGTGATTGGCAGGATAACCTTTAATAAATTGGCGTGTGTTTTGTACCAGTTTTGACTTTTGCGTATCGATACCATGCAAATCATCTAAGCTCAAAAACAGGTTGACCGATAAAGGTTGCAGGTGGCCAGTGCGTCCACCAACCCAGCGATAAGCAAGCTGGTTCGGATCGATTTCAATAGTCGGCGTAACCTGCTCTTGTAAGTACTGACTGAGTAAGTCTAATAAAGGCGCGGGTAGGGCATAAGTAGGCTGATTAGAAGGCGCGGTCGGGATGGTGGGTTGTGACATAGTGGCTCTAGCAATTAAGGTTGTCTTTAATACCATACCCAAAAATATCATTAACGTGGCTAAAGTTTCGGCGCCTACTGAGGGTAGTACTGGTAAACTTATTCGAGCTATTATTATTTTTGGAAATGATACGAACGGGAGGCAGTCATCTCACTATATTATGAGAGACAATACCATGGAAAATAGTGCCAGTAATCTGTCTATTAAGCAAGCGTTGCAGGTGCAAGCTCAGCAGCTATTGCCCATTATTACGCAAGAACTGGTTGCACAGCATTTTAGTGAGATAGTACATCAGCGTATTGCTCAGCAAAGCACAGAACAAACGCAAGATGAGCATACGCAAGTTGTCAGAACACAAGATATCACAACGCAAAACATCGAAAATACTTATTATCAAGGCTTAACGCGCGCCCAACATCCACAGTTTGGTCAAGTCATGATTAAGTGGCAGCTAAGCGATAATGCTCATTCTATAGCTTCTGATTTGACTTACGAAGCGGATGTTTTAGCTATTATAAATGCTTTGCCGAAATACCAAAACCATACTATTGATATGGCGCCGAGGATTTTAGCCTATCATAGCGTGGATATTCAAATACCAGATCAGCCCAATCAGCTGATAATAATGGTCATGTCGTATTATATTAATGGTAGCTTGGCGAGTCAGCTGATCGCTGCAAAACATCTGTCATTGACCGCCTCACAAAAATATCACTTCATTATACAATCCGCATACTTGATAGCTAATTTGCATCAAGCTGGCTGGCTACACAATGATATTAAGCCTAGTAATATTTTGCTTGATACTTTTTTTGATAATGCCTTGCCTAATAGTGCAAATACTAGCAACATAATGCCGAATTTATTATTGACTGATTTTGCCTTGGCAGAGCGGCTTAACGAGCCAAAAGAGGGAAACACTGCTAGTACACCCGCGTATCTCGCCCCCGAGCGCTGGCAAGGACAAAAGGTAAGCGTACAAAGTGATATCTATGCGTTTGGCGTTATGATATATGAAGTGCTAACAGGTAAGCGACCGTTTCAGGTAAGCGCTAATAGCAATGATAAATTGAAAGCGTGGGCGATTCAGCATTGCCAGCAACCTATTTCAAAGCTGCCATCAGAATATAGTCATTATCAACGTATTATTGATAAAGCATTGGCGAAGCGGGTAGAGAGGCGGTATCGGAGTATGGAAGAGGTGCTGATAGATTTAACATTATTAGACAATCGCTAAATTTATTATTTGATTATCAAAAAGTGATGATTTGTAGTACTCACATGTTACCTAATGGTTGTTTTTTATGTTTGAATGGATATTCAGGCTCATTTTAAGCGAAGTCATTATAGAATAATTTGGATTTCTATATTTCATTACCATATTTTATTACAATACAGTGAGAATATCATGGCTAAAGTACTGATCATAACTGGTGATTTTGTTGAAGATTATGAAAACATGGTTCCGTTCCAAGCGCTTCTAGCGATGGGGCATGAGGTTGATGCAGTCTGCCCAGATAAAGTTGCAGGTGATAGCATTGCTACCTCAATACATGATTTTGAGGGTGATCAAACTTATACCGAAAAACGCGGTCATAACTTTGTTCTTAATGCCTCTTTTGCTGATATTAATGTCGCAGATTACGATGCTTTGTATTTACCGGGTGGACGTGCGCCAGAATACTTGCGTTTGAATGCCAAGGTTATTGCCATGATTCAGCATTTTGCAAATACTGATAAACCGATTGCATCGGTTTGCCATGGACCACAAATGCTGACGGCTGCTGGCGTATTAAAGGGTAAAAAAGTATCTGCTTATCCTGCATGTCAGCCAGAAATAGAAATGGCAGGCGCTGAGTATGTCGATTTACCTATGGATGGCGCTATTACAGATGGTCAGCTAGTAACGGGTCCTGCGTGGCCCGCCCATCCAGCCATGCTAAAGCAGTTTGTTGCTCTGCTATAGGCTTTAATGAGTATCGAGAGAGGATATTGTATGTGCCAACTTTTTATCAGGGCTGATGACAGCTTGTGGCGCTCTAAAACCAAATCACTTCGAATTCAGGGGGTTGTCACCTCAATTCGTTTAGAAGCGTTTTTTTGGGATATATTAGAAGAGTTGTCATTTCGCGATCAAATGACGGTGAATCAGCTGATTACTAAGCTATACCTTGAATCTCTCGATGCTGATCATGATATTGGTAATTTCACCTCTTTTTTAAGAGTTTGTTGTTCTCGTTATTTGTCTTTAATAGCCGATGGCGATCTTTTTCGCGAAACAGCATTACCTTTAGAAAAAGTCGATGCAAAAAATATCATTGAACGTGAAACACTCCGCAAAAATCAACGTAGTGCATTATTCAATGATAGTGAGAACAGTTTTTCTATTAATTAGTTATGCCTTTGGTAGGTATATACAGGCATTGGAAAATTACGTCGATGATGAATCTAAAAGACTACTAAGTGAGAATATAACTCGAATTTATTTATCCAGAAGTTTAGGTATAAAATCCAGCGGTAATGAAGTCCGGGAGACTCTTAAGATATATGACCTTTTATAAGGCGAGTTCGATACTTCAATGATATATCGTTCGATGAGCGCTTTGCCTTTTAAGGTCTATAATCTGTCTTCAGAAGAATTACATCATGAGAAACTAGAGATTGAACATAAGCTGAGAGTAAATCGATACCTTATGAATATTTATGTTTTAATAATCCTTATTACCTTTCCATTATTTCTGTATTTCCCAATTCCTGCCTTTTGGAACAAAGAGCTATTCTCTTACGAATACCTCAATACTGGGTTTCTTCTTGGGTTTAGTTTTTTGATGTCATTAAGCTCCTATATAATGAATATCTCTGAACATAAAGCAACTCAGACTGCCATGGATATAGTTTCTTACTTTATAGATAAGGCAGAGTCGAACTGACATTTCAATATAACAGTCTAAAATGTCGTACTATAGCGGAATATCGGGACTGCTAATTTCAAATAAAAGCTAGCCACTCGGCGGGATTTTTTATTTGGGCTTGCTTTTAACTACTACTGCCCTCTATTATATTTTTTCAGGCTTAACGGTTAAGCGAACAGAAGTCAAATATTTATTGATGAAAGCGTATCATAGTGGTACGCTTTATTTTTCATGATTTTTTCGAGAACGTACATTTTATCTTGCCTCATTTTTTACTTTCATGTGCGACAGATAGTGACGAGTCTTATCATTTTGCTATTGATGCCAAGCCATATACACAGGATAATTAATGTCTACCACAGTTGAATTTTATCAAGTAAATTTTTTTGAAGAACCTGAATCAGATGATCAAGGTTATACTCTCACCATTAGTGATTGTTTTAAAAAACTACTGACAGGCAATCATAGCTTCCAAGATAGCTATGATCGTGACCTATATAAATTTCAACTAATCGATGAAAAATATGTATGTGGCGTTTTCAGAAAAGTAAGAACAGGAGAGCCTATTAAGGTGGGTAAGGCGTGCACTGACGGTTGGGACGTGGCTATGGCTGACGATGAAGGGAAGTTTGAAACTAATCACCTGGTTTATATCCCTAATAAGCGTATAGTTGCCTATATCAGAAACCATCATGGTAATCACTATAAACGACTAGAGCAATGTTTGACTAAGGCATTTGGTGTTAAGGTCGAGTTATCGCCCTTATTGACTAGAGGTACTTTAGAAACCTTATTAAATAATAAGTCCGTCACAAAGCTACAGGCAAATATTCCGGTAAGACATGACCTTATACCTGAGTATGCTGACAACTGGAGCAATGATGTCATGCAAGCAGCATATCATTCTGGTGCTGAAACGGTAAAAATAGAAACTAATATTAGTTTAAGAACGACTTTGCCAGGCTCTATAAATAGCCCCATCAAAGCAATACGAAACTTTTTAGGTTTTGGAGCGACATCTGCCAAAGTAGAGGTATTGGATATTGATGGTAAGAAAAACTGGATAGATTTAATTGAAGATAAAATAAAATACGTTTTCACAGACTACAAGTATTCAAAAGAGACTTTGCCTGATGAAAGTGTATACGAAAAAATAATCACAGCATATTTGGATAAACTCGATGCGATTAATGAAGCATATTAAACCTTATAGCTGGTTACTGTATGGTGCAGTAGTCGGTGGCTTTTTATGCTATTTTTTCAAAGATTTTTTGTTATCCCAAAAGACTGAATTTATTAATGATATCTTTAAAGTGTTAATACCTCTATATGGGATATTATTGGGCTTCTTATTGACACTGATTGCCATAGTTGTAAGCCTAGCTGGAACGAGGCTAGTCTCAAGTTTAATAAAAACAAACCACTATAATAACTTACTGACAAACAGTAAAATATTGGCACTTCTGTATTTCTGTACTTTGATTATTGCTGTGATTGGTTTATTTGTTCGTGAATACCAATCTACTGTTTTTATGATTGTAATTTTCCTATCAATAGTCTTGATTTTTTATTCTTTGCGAACTGCATATAAGTTTTTTCAAATATTCCATAATATTGGTCACAGGAAAGTATCTAACAACCACACAAACTAACTGTTTATTAATCCAGCCTCACACTTAATACCAGTACTATAACCACTGCCTGACAGATCGTGTGTCATTTCGATGACTGTCTATTGATGCTCATCGATGTACGGTCTAAAGCCTGGCACTGTCGCAGGGCTATCAGCAATAATATCAGGACGTGCTACCGCTAACGTCAAATCAAAGCTCGCCACTTGGCGGGCTTTTTTGTTGGTACTTGCTTTTGCCTTAGATACCGCCTCATTTTTTGACTTGGCCGGTTTGGTCAGTAGATAAGATTTGTCATTGGGTAGGGCTTCCAGTGGTTTGGACTTACCGTCTTTGACACTAATATGTTTTGTCTTACCAGTCTTATCATCATGATAGCTCAATGTTGTCTCGTCATAGTCACTGGTA